>JAOUBX010000028.1 GCA_029860075.1 Deltaproteobacteria bacterium
ATATAACAGGTAGCTCTCTTTTCATTGGTTCAGATAATTTGCTTAAGCTATATCCCTTTTCTTCTTTTAACTGTGATTTTAACCTGATCAAGCAACTTCATATCACCCCCCTATTGTCCGTTTTTTCGGAATATATATTACGACACAACCATCTACAAAGATTGTATATCTCTGTTTTTAAATGATTTTTATATGACTTATCTTATCAAGGTCAAATAATGATATAGGGATATTTTTTAATAGGTAAACAATTTTTCCCGTTTTTTCTACCTACAACACGCATATTACTTTTGCCAGAACAGGACGTTTCATTTGACAAGTCATAAGCTTATGGTTTTAATTTATATAAAAAGGATAGGGACACAATGTCCCTATAATCCAAGGTTAGGAAGCGGCAACAGTGCAGGAAATCAATTATCTTCATTGACACCTATATATACTAATGAACATGAACGAGTCGATCCTTTTTCTTGTTGGCACCGCAGTATTTGTCTGGATCTCCCGGCACTCACTGCTCAAGCCGCTTTCGCATGGTTTCTACAGGTTTATTGCATGGGAATGCATGCTTGTGCTGGCACTGCTCAATTTCCCAATGCGAACGTTTGAGACCATCATCCTGCGTCAGGCCACATCATGGATGCTGATAATGGCCTCCCTCATCCTTGCAGTACATGCCGTCAGCCTGCTGAGCAGTAGGGGCCGCCCCAACGAAGACCGGTCCGACCCGGAACTGCTGTCATTCGAAAAAACGTCGACCCTTGTTACAACGGGCGCCTATCGCTACATCCGACACCCCATGTACGCGGCCCTGCTCTTTCTTGCCTGGGGTGCTTTCCTGAAGGATATTTCTTTGCTCAGCATTGCACTAGTGGTCGTAGCGAGCATTGCCATCTTCTTTGCCGCACTTCGCGAAGAAGCCGAGTGCAGGGAATACTTCGGCGCGCCCTACGTCGAATACTTAAAAAGAAGCAAGCGCTTCATCCCCTTTCTGTTCTGATAAAAGGAGAGTGTCTAACCATTTTTTAGTTGGGCTCACAGCAACCTTTAAAATTCACCTATCATTTCTTCCTGAAAATATCGGGTTTCGCCTGGGCTCTATCCAGGCTGCAGAACCAATTTTCTATATAGGGCTCTTCCTTTTTTTGATTAATCAGCCTCAATAAGCTACATTTTTATTATGTGTGGTCCTTTTACAATGACAGTCAGCACCGCCCATATCTTTGAGAGATTTCATGTTTCTCCCGTATCCGGGGATTTGTTTCCCTCTTTTAATATTGCTTCGGGACAGTATGCCTGTCATTCTTCCAAAGGAGAAAGAAAAAGAATGGCTAAATCCCGACAACCAAAATCTTGAGGAATTGCAATCCATACTTGAACCATGTCCATCAAAAGATATGGAATGCTACCAGGTCTCCCCTCTCGTTAATTCACCTGCTAATGATACACCCGAGTGCACTGAAGCCGTTTGAAAAACTCCAGGATAAGTCATTGCTATTCCTTCTATACGACTCTTACCACACCTCTAAATATCAATTTTCTTAAAATAAGAGCACCCTCCATCAGAAAGTTGCATTTTCCAGCCAAATATGATTTAGTCTGCTGACCCGTTAATAGCTAACAGGGAGATATAAAGCAAATTCTTAAGAAAAGAGAACCGTTATATATAGATATATCAATAGGTTATAGAACCCCATTTATTCACGTCCCATTTATTCACCAATATTTACCCTCTAAGCCGTTTTTTCTAAGTGGTCTTATAAGAGGAGCTTCGCTAGTTTCTATTATTTCGCCTGTAGACGTGTCAACTTCCCTCATTACCCCCTGGCAAAGCTCTTTAGTTATTATTTTCTTGTAAACGCAATTAAAATTTGATAAGAATATCACCCAATAGTTTTTAGGAGGGGGAAATGGGGGACTTAAAAACAATTAATGATATTAGAGCCCGCGCCTGTTGATACAGGTTGCGGGCTTTTTGTTTAAGAAAGGGATAAAAGTAAATGAGTCAGAATCCAGATGATGTTAGTACTTCAAAATTCAAATACATTTTAATGGCTGTTGCTTATATTGTTTTGATTGCAGCCGTTACTTATCTCGGTTATTACAGAGGCTAGACCTTGATGTTAAAGTTGATAAAGAAAAGAATATAGAAGCAGGATTGGAAACAAAAGAAGGGTTGGTCAAAGGTAAAGAGACAGAAGCTGAAAAGACGGAAAAACCAGGAAGGAGAAAAGGGGATATTTCTCTTTAACGCTTTACGTCATCAAATGAAAGCAATTAGTATCGTTATATCAATGGGTTAAAGTGTTGCAGTGAAGAGGGCAGACCTAAAAGAGAACCCTCCCGAATGGCACTACACTTGGAATTTACTATTCAACGGTGAGTATTATTTATAGAAGGAATTGAGAATTCAAGATTAAACGGGCTGTTGCCCAAATCGGATAAGTGCTTCGACGAGCTCAGCACGACAGAATTATGGTTATATTTAATAGAAAAAACCGGCCACCCTGAGCTTGTTGAAGGGGCACTTTAGCTTTGGACAACAGCCTGTTAAGATGTGGCCCTGTATTATGCCGTATTCTGTAAACAAAGTGTTTGCTCCGTAAAATCTCATAGGGTAGAGATTAAACCTTAAAGTAGTGAAATGACCAGAAGGGTCAATGAGGATGTCATATGTTGTTCTCAACCGTTCCTTTTAATTTTTACAAGAAAAGCAATTAGAATGAAAGAACTATAATAAATGCTTGGTCGTTTCTTTGAAAGGACTTGTTAAAAGTGATTATCTACTTTATTGAACTAAAAGACAGTCGAAAAGGTCTTTCTTCCCAAAAGGTGAATGGCATAATGTTGCCGGTTCTTTCTGCCTGGTCAGAGCGCATAGGATGGAAAGCAGAGGTAGCTTCCACTGATTTTGATAACATTGATTATGATAAAAAGTGCGATGTAGTAGGCTTAAGTGCATATACTCACCTCGCATCCCAAAATTTCCTTATTGCAAAAAGATTCAGGGAAAGAGGTAAAATTGTCGTTCTTGGTGGGCCACATACGAGAGGCTGTGTTGAGGAATCAAGAGATCACGTAGATGTTGTTTTTGATCGTTGCAATGAGGAATCATGGCACAATTTTTTGAGGGCAGTTGAATACAGGGAAATCATACCATCTCGCGATAGAGGGATTTTTTTTCCATCCCAGGAAATGTCAACTGTACCACCGTATATAGAATACAAAAAATTTTATGACAAGAAAAAAATACCTATGCTCCTGTCCTCCCTTGGTTGTCCCCATATTTGCGATTTTTGTGTTGACTGGGATTCAAAATACTACAAAAGAAGTATTGATGAAGTAATTGAGGATGTTCACAATATTGATAAAAGTCTCTTTGTATTCTGCGACCCAAACTTCGGGGTTAACAAAAAAATTACTAGTGAGTTGCTCAGAAAGATGGTTCCCTTGAAAAAGAGATATGTTATGGAAAGTAGTCTGGCATTTCTTTGTGAAGACGAATATTTGGAACTTCTCCGTGATAGTGGTTGCATCGCTGTTGAAGTAGGTATCGAGTCATTATCAACAACGTTTAAGAAAAATGCAGTTAAGGGAGATGAGAATCTTATAGAAAGTACTATGCGGCAAATAATGAAAATCAAGAAATATATTCCATTAGTTCAAGTGAACATAGTTTTTGGACTGGATGACGACACTGAAGAAACCTTTCATTCTGTAGTAAAGTTCCATCAACTCTCAGAGGCAGACTCTCTGGTTCCTCATATCCTTACCCCTTTTCCTGGGACCCCACTTTGGGACCAGATGCAAAATGGCAAGCGAATTTTCGAAAAAGAATGGTGTTTTTTCGATACCGGCAACCTGGTGTTCTCTCCAAAAAAATGTGATCCGTTTAATTTTTATTGTTTCTATATTGATATGCTAAAAAAAATAAATTCTCCACTAGCCATTTTGAAAAAGGCGCTTAAACATTATAGAAAGTATAAAAATGCACGAATGGCTTTAATGCTTTTTTCCTTTCTCCTTCAAAGATCTAAAAATACCTTCCTTTATGACATCCCAACATATAGGAGAGCAAAGGAAAGGTTAGTCTCTGAAAATGTTAAAGGCGATTTATAAAAACTAAAGGATAAAAAGGAGGATTAAAACGGTTCTCTTTAAGGCTTTTCTCTTTAACGCTTTGCTTCATCAAATGAAATCAATTAGTATCGTTATATCAATGGTTTATAGTGTTGCAGTGAAGAGGCCAGACCTAAAAGAGAATCCCTTTATTAAAGGTCAAAGTAATTGACAAAATGACTATAGAATGTAACCTTTAACAAAACTTTGAAAAATCTGTTCATCCCTCGATAAACCTCCCTTGTCAAAACAGTTTTTCTACAGACTCGTTATACTTTAATTAAGCCAAGAGATAAGCAATGCAATATAAAAGATTTTTCCAGTTACTAGTCTTTTCTATGATATTAATTCCTACTCTAGTTGCTGGAAAAGAATATAAGTTCCAAGTCAAAGAATTGATGTTAGAAGTGAAGAATACAGATAGAACAATAACATTCCCAATCTATCTCGGCACTTCTTTCCAGAAAATTAATTATGTGTCAATTTCTTTGGCAGGGTTCGCGCAGTCGGGAGAAGGCCAATCAATTGATGGAAGAAATCTGTCTATCGAAATGCCTGTGTCATTCAAGATAAAACTCGCGGACAGATTTGAGCCGGCTACTGGAAACTTACTTACGCCGTTTGCAAAATTTGAGAAGTTATCCGGTTCTTTTCAGAATGAAGTGGACTTTGAAGTCTTGTTCAAACCTGGCTGGCCTGATTGGAGTTTTTTATTGGACGGTCATTTTGAAATAAATCTCTCATGGAATGGTAGTTGCCCGGAAGGGTGCAGATATATTAAAAAAGCTGTCATGAACATCGAGAATGCGTTGTTGATAGTCAATGGGATATCGGTGGACCCAACATTTGATACTTCTCATACTCCAAATAAAGATAGGCCTGATAGTGAAATACCGAATTTGTCATTCATACATTAAAAGAATAAAAAGCCACCCCGTTACCAACCCCCCAAACCGGGTGGGATGGGTACCGTCCATCACAAAAATATTTGATAATTGTAATGTATTAATGATGGGCAGTGCCCATCCTTCTAAAAAACTTAGCTTAAACGATGGTTCAAAAAAATGGGAGCATCTCAAAAAGACAGTCTTTCTTTAATCGGCTCAGCAAGGGTCTATTTTCGTTATTTTCTTTCTGCCTGGATTTATCCAATATTTTTTTATTTTGGTGGTCTATTATTAAAGCACGTCAAATATCCAGTTTTGTTTTTTTAACATTATTTGCCCCTATATTTTTTTGGGCATTTTTTCGAGCAACAAAACCATGGATGGCTAGAAAAATTAAATACATGCATTGTCTTTTCTGGGTAATGTTTGTGCCAGCACTCATATGGGTGTTATTGGTAAAAGCAAATCCTTTTAATGTGTGGCACTGACATATTTACATAATAAGTGCTGCAAGATATTAAAACCATAAACCGCCACTACCCAGACCGCGCTACACTCGGCCTGAATTAAAAACAAATATCTTAATAATAACCGGGTAGAGTAGAGAGCTGGCCGCCATGACCAGCCCTCCCTCATCAAACCGTGCGTGCGGTTTTCCCGCACACGGCTTTCCGATGCTCTTCACCGTAAGGCATGCGCATTTGTCCAACCTGCTTTTATCGGCACTTTATAGAGTCCGTATTTTTCATACAGCACACGTCTCGGAAACCTTATAAAACCTCCCTCCCTGTCCCTGATCTTATGCCTTCTCCGTAGATGCGTACACAAGCGTTGATGCACGTGTTCTTTCAATTGGGCAAAGACCTTACCGCAATGGAGATGATGAAAGTATCCTGTCCATCCTCTCAGGCTTGTATTAACCTGATCCATTAATATATCCATGGGTAGTGGTGTCATCCGCCTGTGCGTTAACACAGTTATACGATCTTTTGCCTTCTTCAGAGACTTCTTTGAGGGTTGAACATGGGGATAGATATTGCCCGTCCGCCAACTCTTTCTCATACGCATTTCGAAACCCAGAAAGTCAAAACTTTCCTGATGAGTATCCACTACACCCGTCTTGTTTTCGTTCAGAGTAAGCTCCAAGCGTTCCAATATCCGGATTACCACTTCAAGCGGCCTTTGTGTCCCATCTTTGCATAATACAACAAGGTCATCGGCATAACGAACCAGTCGGGCGCCCAACCTCTTCTCCACGTGCTGTCGTTCCCATGTCCTGTCCAGAAGATGCAGGTACAAGTTGGACAACAGCGGAGAGATGACACCACCTTGCGGGGTCCCTTTCCGGCTCCTTTTGCCGCCACCAACATATCGAATTTTGCCATCTCTACCCTCCTCCGCAACAGGGGCCTTTAGCCACATCTTTATCAGACGAAGTATTTCTCCATCTGATATACGCTCAGCCACCACTATCAGCAACTTGTCATGGGGAATTGTATCGAAATATTTCGACAAGTCGGCATCAATGACCTTTGTGTACCCTTTATTCAGAGTATATGCTATATCATCAATTGCATCATGAGCCGACTTCTTCGGCCGGAAACCGTATGAACTCCCACAAAAATCAGTTTCAAAGATCGGTTCGATGACCATTTTTACAGCCATCTGGACTACCCTGTCACGTATATTTGGGATACCCAGGGGGCGTTCACTGCCATCGTCCTTTGGTATCATCACACGTTTTACAGGGCCAGGTTTATAAGTCTTACTCTTAAGCGCCTCTTCCAGCTCCGCCAGATAGGCGGATAAACCTTCGTCTGCCTCGATATCCTCAAAGGTTATACCGTCAACGCCGGCACTCCCTCTTTTGGAACGAACAAGGTTATAGGCGTGACTGAGGATGTCCGCACGACAAACCTTGTCATACAAAGCGTAGAAACGAAAGGCTGGTTCCTGCTTGGCCTTACGGTACAGCTTCCTCTGTAGTGTCCTGATTCTTTCAGGGGTTGTTAGCATATCTGCAATCCCCTCTCCCTCCACTCTTTAGTTGCGTGAACAAAGCGGGGTTCCTTCCCTCAGGCAGGGTTATGTTGTCCCTTGCCTCTAAGCGGTACTATGAACCCCTCCGACTCCCCATGCAGACCCATGCGATTTCGTCTCCTTATACGAATAGGTTGATGCACCTCCAGCATCACTGCACCGGGTCTCCAGCACTGGACTGTTTATCTTCTGTTACATGCCACCCCTGCTACCCCGGGAGATTTCACAGACCGCTCCCGTTGTCTAAGTCTGTGTGCAACGGCCTTCCCCTTCTGTCCACAGAGTCGGCATCTCCAATATAGTCTAACGAGGCTACATGTAGGTTCACTTTCGTTGCGGCCTGCAACTTTGCCAATTGGGAACTTACGACCCCTGATTACTCAGACGCCGCTCCCTTGAGCTACCAAGGCGTACGGATAATTCCTTGGACGGGACTTTAACCCGCTAGATAAGCAGTTGTTACTGCGAACGGACAGCGACTTTTTAGATTGCATAGAACATGTAGCTGATTTGACCCATTCTACAGGGCCAATCTTTTGTCTTGAGAAAAAGTAAAAATGAGCAATATATGTCGCGACAAAAACAAGAGCTTTGTGATATAGAAAGGCTTTGCATAAAATAATAGCCCTAATTGTGCGTTCACTTCATTTTTTGATATCATACAAATTGTTGTTATAGAGAAGATGCTTACAAGATGATAAAAAGGAAACAGCATGCGTATTAGTATCATTTTTTTAATTCTTTTTTTGAGTTCAATTTCGGCTTCTGCAAAGCCATATGTGATTACCAGTGAAACCACTATTAGCAGCGGGAACGGGTATCCACTCTCGGAAAAAGAGATGAAGTCTGCCGTTATTGATAGGGCCCTGTCTGAATTTACTGAAAATGGACAATTCAAAATTATTGAAGATAAGGAAGGTAAGCTCTCTCAACTGGATGGAGGCTTGAAATTTAATATTGCACTTATCGGTACGGCAGAGGTTGTGAAACTGACGGTCACCTTGCAAATGAAAAATGGTGTTACCTATGTCTCAACGGTCTCGGTAGATCTCCATGGCATGGACTATCAGGGTATTTATGATGCCTTTGAACATGTTGGTACCGAAGCAGCTAAACGTCTAAATACGAAAATAGCTATGCTGAATGGGGACAATCGGCAAAGAGAGCAAAAGAGCCCAAAGCCAAATTCGGAAATTCTTTCAATATTTAATGAAGCACAGCAATTAAAGCGCAAGGAGCAATACCGTGAATCTCGTGTTCTCTTTGAAATTGTCGTTAAAGAGAGTTCAAAGGCAGAGCAACAGTGGCACAATATGGCGACTGATGAATTAAGGTATGGGCTTCCCCTTTTTGAAGCTGACAACCTTCTCTATAAGAACAATATGGGAGACCCATTGAGCATAAGGGATAAAATGAAACAGGTTAGCCATCTCTACAGGCAGATTCTCGCGGATAACAGTAACAACCCGACACGTGTGCTTGAAATAAACAGGCGCCTTGACCAGCTATCTATAAGCCTGACAGCTTTGGCAACTGTTGTGAAAGCAAGTAGCCTTAGCCGAGCAACCCCCATACGCTTCAAATTGATAAAACATTATTCAATGACGGGAGAGTGGCCTGATGAGATAACGTTGAAGAAGGTTCTTGCAGATGAGCTGGCAGGCTTTGATTTGATTTGATTAATTATAGTAGAAATGACCAGCAAATGAAGCTTGTACTAAAGGATTTGAAGTATGATACTGACCTCCTGCTTGAAGGTAGGGATCAAAGTGTTACTGTACAGTTGAAATAGGAAATTGTTACAAAGAGTCCCAGGGAGTATGAGAAAAAAGGTTGGAAGGGCGGTACAGCTAAAGCGATTATTGCTAAAGAAACAGGTGGGATTATTCATGTCATCCATTACAAATAATACATTGCGAAAATAGGAAATCATAATGAAAAGTAGTCTGACATTTACGGGAATGTTAATATCTACTGTGTTGCTTTTAGCATTTTTAATTGCATGTCGTGATGACACCCTTTTGTCGGATGGTCCTGAGCTTTACGTGACCAACATGGGAGATGGTTCTATTTCGGTTATTGATACTGAAAGTGGTTCTGTTATCGATACGATAAATGTCGGAACAAATCCGGGGCATATAAGCATTATTCCTTCACTTAACAGGGCATATGTCGGTGATCTTGGTGAAAGCAGAATCCATGTTATCAACACGATTACACGAACGGTTGAGACATCCATAACCCTTTCGACGACCATCGGAGGGGGCGACGTTGATGCGGCCAATGAAAAGGTGTATTTTCTGGATTCACCGGGAACCAACATGCACGTCATAGATGCATCAAGCAATACAGAGACGGCGGACGTCACAATTGGCACCAATGTGCAGGACATCCGCATCAATTCCACAGCAGGTCAAGCCTATGTAACAGATTTTACTGAGGGCCTGAAGCTTATCGATTTGTCTGATAATTCCGTCCTCAACACCATTGCTGTGGCTGATAGCCCTCACGGGCTTGCCGTCGATTCGACGGCAAATATTGTCTATACCACTCAAGTCGATGGCGATACCCTTTCAGTCATTGATGTGGTTGCAGGGTCCATTGGGGATACGATAACCGTTGGAACCGCTCCTCAGTGGGTGGCTCTTAATTCATCGCGTACGAAGGCCTATGTAACCAACGAGGGTGACGGAACAGTTTCAGTCATCGACATAAGCACCGGGACTGTGACAGATACGTTAACAGTGGGAACAAATCCCTTCTTTATTATTATTGATCCCGGTACTGATATGGCATATGTAAGTAATGAAGGCAGTAACACCGTATCGGTGATTGATACCTCCAGTAACACTGTCGTTAATACAATTAGCGTAGGCGCCCAACCGATTGGGCTTGCAATTAATCCCTAAAGGGACATCCGGCAGGGTGCAGCGGAGGCCATTAGCAATCATTAATTTAAACAATATGCTGGACTTCTATCAGCTCGATGCGGACAATGGAATAATTGATCTGAAAGCACAATTTAAAATTTACGTATATGGCTGTGATATCTGCTTTAATGAGAACAGTTTCCCCTCTTGCTATTAGGCGCTTACCCCTAATTGTGGGCATAGTATTTTCTTTACAGGCAAACTGCACATATGCAGCACAGACTTTTATCGGAGTCTCAACGAAATGGGTGCACCTTAAAGGGAAAGAACGGTCAACAGGGTATGAGGTGGTGGATATGACCGGCGATACAGACCAGGGGCTTGTATTGGCTGTAAAATCAATGGATAACTATTTTGCAAACAGTTCATTTGGTTATTTTATCGAATTAGGCATAGATTCATACGCTGTCGACAGGAATGTGACATCAGGATCAGAAGTAGTTCACACAAAACTTGAGGGGTATTATTTGTACTTAACACCCACTCTTTTTTATAGTTTATTCAAAGGGAATCCTAACGATTGGTCATTGAAAATGGGTGCGGGACTTGGCATAGGGTATATAACAGCAGATGGCCTTGTGAAGATGGATGAGGGGCCGGGATTACCTGCCAGATCCATTGATGGTAAAGATCATGATATATCATTTGGCATAATAATGGAGTATACCTATAAAAACTGGGTCATCCAGGCTAAAGAATATACTCCTGGCGCCACAATTGACGGCATTGATTTTAAAATAGAGTTGCCGTCAGTTATTGTGGCTTACAAGTTTGATTTATAAAGATAGCGCAGAGTGTAGAAAGTCATGAGAAGTTATCACCTCACAATGCACTTAAGCTCCCCCTTCTTCCTTCTTCGGGTCGGACCAAGTCAAGGGGCTCATATTAAAGGGAAATGCTTTGAAAAAGCCCCTCTTTTAGTTCTTAAAGGACTCTTTTTAGTACTGAAAGATTGTTCCAGGTTTTTTTCCTCTTTATTCTTTCCAAAGAGCTTGCAATAATAACCGTCAATGATAGGCGTATCTACAGGTGATGGTATTATCCAACTTATTGACTTTCTTTTTGAGTTACTGTTTCAAATTTCTGTGCGCATAATTCTGGAAGAGCCCGACTCTCAATGGGGGTGGTCAAGCTGGTTATGGCTTTTACCTTTCTTAATAATAATCGTTCTGGCAATCTGGCTCATTATACGTTGGGTGATAAAAAAGGAATCTCAGAGAGGTTAAAATTAAGGAGAAATGGGAGTCGCCGATTTCGCATTGCTTCATCCAGGCTACAGGATTGTAATTCAAGCTTTTAATCACATACAGAAAAAAATCGTAATATTTAACCCAAAGTTAATGGTCTCCTTTTCTCCTAAACGCCGGATTCCAACCTCACATTAACTTAAATTTGACAAAGAGGCATGTTAAACCTTAAATTAGCTGAACTGCATTCAGGGACCTTACGCCCCTCTTTTATTGTCAGCCAAATATAATCAGGAGATAAATAAACATGAGTGATTCACCCAACTGCCCGGAATGTGGTTCGGAATATACCTACCAAGACGGCGCTATGTATGTTTGTCCCGAATGTGCCCACGAGTGGGCAAAAGATGACGCTCCGGAAAATACCGATAAAGACCGTGTCATTAAAGACGCCAACGGAAATGTGCTTAATGACGGTGATACGATTACTGTCATTAAAGACCTCAAAATCAAAGGTTCATCATCAGTAGTCAAGGTGGGTACCAAGGTCAGGAATATCCGCCTTGTTGATGGTGATCATGATATTGATTGCAAGATTGACGGCATGGGCGCTATGAAGTTGAAATCAGAGTTTGTGAAGAAGATCGGCTAGTATTTATAAAAATCCCCCTTTTCAAAGAGAGACTTCACTTTCCGGTAAAAAAATATTAATATAAGTAGCCTTGATGGGTTCTCATCGGGGATTTCATTTTTTAAAGGAGATAAACATGAAAGGAATTAAACTTTTTATTATTACCCTCGTATTCGCCTTTTCTTTTTCAACTGCAATTCAGGCAGAGAGCGCGCAATATATTACGGGCTATACGACAGGTAAGGTATTGGCCTATGAAGGGGGGAAAAAGCTGGAAGTGCTCCACCATGAAGGAACGAAGAAAATCTATTTTATCCCTGAAACGGCGGAAATACCGAAAGACCTGAAGGTGGGGGATAAGGTAGAGGTGAAGGAGGTTGGAAAGGCTGCTGTGGGGGTGGAGATTCTTTCCAGAGGGAAGAAGTAGCTCTGTTTCGGTGATGGTTGTGCCCAAACCTTAAATGAGAGAGGTCCTCCGGCAGGCTCGGAGTGACCGGCTTTTTTCTATCAGAGATACAACAATCCTGTCGTGCTGAGCCTGTCGAAGCGTTTATACGTTTTGGGTAGCAGCCTCTGAAATATCAACCCTCCAACCCTCCCTTGACAAGGAAGCTTATCTTCTTTTCCAGAATATCTGTGTTAATCATAAAAAAGCTGTGGTAATCTTTTAGAGTGAACTTTCACTCAAGGAATTAAATGGGACTTCTCATCCGTATATCATGGCGCAACCTCTGGCGAAATCCGAGGCGTTCTTCCATTCTTATTTCGGCTATTGTCGTCTGTATCTTTGCGCTACTCATCACCCTTTCCTATATTAACGGCATATTACGGCAGATGGTGAGGAATTCCGTCGATTTTCATATGGGGGAGATGGAGATCTACAAAAAAGGATTTTATGATGATAAAGACCCTAAAAAGAATATTCCCCATTTTGAGGAGATTCTGACCTTTCTCGGTAAGTCGGAGAAGGTGAGGAATTATGCGCCGAGAATTGAGGGGAGGGGGCTCATATCGAGCGGTTACTCATCGTCGGGCGTAAGAATTATTGGTATCGATGCCGGCCGGGAGGGTAATATTACCCTGGTAAAGCGGTCCCTTATTTCAGGACGCTATCTCCAAACTGCCGGTGAGCATGAAATTCTCATTGGCCAAAAAATGGCTCATAAGCTCAAGGTTGACCTTGGGAGCAAGGTCGTGCTTACGGTGCAGACTGTTAATAATGAACTTGCTTCCGATGCCTACAGGGTTGTGGGCATTTATAAAACCATTTCATCGGATTTTGACAAATATATGGTCTACCTCCCCATCGGCAAGGCGAGAAAACTGCTGGAAATGGAACGGGGGATTACCGGCATTGCTGTGAGAACCGATATCGGCGAAGGAATGATAACGCTGGAAAAGGAAATTGAAGAGACCTTTCCTCAACACCGGATAGATGCCCTTACCTGGGCTGAACTGGAACCGCTCATTGCGGAAATGGTGCGTATCAGCAAACGATGGAACATGATCTTTTTTGCGGCCATTTTTATTATCCTTTCCATTGGCATTATCAATACGCAAAATATTGCTGTTTATGAGAGGATGCATGAACTGGGTATTGTCAAAGCCATGGGGACAAGGCCTTTTTTCATCTTTTCCATGATAATGATGGAGACCTTTTTCCTCGGGCTGGTCGGTCTTGCGGCGGGGTTTTTAGTCTCCTGTCCCTTTATATTCTATTTTTCCGTGAAAGGCCTCAGTCTTACCATGTTTTCTGAAGGGCTGGAAATGTTCGGTATCGGCGCTACCATCTATTTTGACATTGCGTTTATCGATATTTTATATTCAGCGCTGTCCATTATGATTACCTCATTTTTCGGGGCCTTTATTCCGGCAGTGAGGGCGAGCAGGCTTGAACCGGTGACGGCGATCAGGTATGTTTAATCATTTGGCCACAGAAAGTGATGCTATTATGCAACTGGTTAGAACAGAAAAGTTAAGTAAAATTTACCTGAGCGGCATGGTGGAAACGGTGGCGCTTAAGGATGTCTCCATTTCAGTTAAAGAGGGAGAGTTTACCTCGCTTGTGGGCCCTTCCGGTTCGGGGAAGACGACACTGCTCAATCTTATTGGAGGTCTTGACAGCCCAAGTTCCGGTGATGCTTTTATTGGCGATATGAAAATTACGGGTATGAAAAAGGGGGAACTTTCCGACCTTAGGTTAAGGCATATCGGTTTTATCTTCCAGGAATTTAACCTCATCCCCGTTCTGTCGGCGCTTGAAAATGTGGAATATGTCATGCTTTTGCAAGGTATTTCTAAAAAAGAACGAAGAGAGCGGAGTCTGGAGGTGTTAAGAGAAGTGGGGCTTGAGGGAAAAGAAAATAACAGGCCCGGTGAACTCTCAGGTGGCCAGCAGCAGCGCGTTGCCGTTGCGCGGGCCGTCGTGTCCAGGCCCGATATCATCCTTGCCGATGAACCGACGGCAAACCTCGACTCGGAAACGGGGGAGGCATTGATGGAGATGATGCTTGGTCTTAATGAGGAACATGGAATTACCTTTCTCTTATCGACTCATGAAAAGATGGTCATGGATAAATCCCGGAGAGTGATTAAACTTCAGGATGGCAAGGTTGTTGATGATGGACGGTAAGTGCAAGTAAACAGCTGAAGCTTAAAGTCTTTAAGGCTCCAGACCGTCAGGAAGGTATCTGATCGCCCGGGGCCTGTTTTTTTTAAAATTACCTTTGGAATTATTTGGTTTTGCCAAATTTTGCAAGTAATTCGAATTTTTGAAAGTAATGAAAGCTAAATTCCTCTATTTATTACTTATATTCGTCATTTGCTCTTATTCTCCGGAGGCATTTTCGCTGTCTTTTTCAGGCCATTACAGGAACTTTCTTGTTTATTCAAAAACGCGCCTTGAAAATAAAGAATACTATTTAGACAATAACAGGTTGAGAATCGAAGCTAAAGGCGGGCCCTGGGAATCCTTCTCCTATAATATCCAATATGACAATAATGTGATTTTTGGTGATTATCTCACCAGCCGTGAATTTATGGCCTATGAAGCGTTTTCGGCAGCCATGCCCGAAAGCACCCGCTGGATACTGGATCATAACATAAAAAAAGAAGATAAGTTGAGATGGAATCATTCCATACACAGGGCTTATGCAACACTCCGTTATAAAAACCTTGATCTGAAACTTGGCAGACAGAGGGTATCCTGGGGGAAGGGCTGGTTCTGGAGCCCCCTGGACATGTTCAACCCTATAGCCTCTACCGCTGTAGAGAGAGAAGACAGGAAAGGCGTCGATGGCGCGCTGCTGACCCTTAGCAGTGGCAGGGTAGCTTCTTATTCTCTCCTTTATCTGCCGCAGAGGGAGGCGCCTGAGTCTGTCGCCCTACGTCTTGTTCGTCAGGCAGGGAGCTATGACCTTGCTTTTTCAGCAGGCAGGCATATGGAGAGGACCTTTGCAGGAATTGACTTTGCCGGCTACATAGGTGACGGAGGGGTCTACGGAGAACTTGTTTCCATAGAAGATTACCGGGGAGATCAGAAGGTAAACCTTCTTCTGTCAGGGAACTATAACTTTGAAAGTTCACTCTATATTATGTTAGAGTATTTCCACAATGGAGGCTGGAGCGCGCCATGGATGGGAATTGATTATTCCGGAGAGGACTATGCAGGCCTTCAGGCAAGCTATGATTTGACCCCACTTACAAAGTGGAACAATTTTTTTATTGTTAATCTTGACGACAGGAGCTTTTTCTTTACTCCCCGGATCGTTTCATCCCTTTTTGAGAATATTGATCTAAGCCTTGGAGTACAAACCTTTGGCGGAAACAGAAAGGGCGAATATGGAAGGCTTGAGAATTTATACTATACTGATTTAAAATGGTTTTTTTAGAAGAATGAATAAAGGAAACAGTTTATATGCTTGAAGAAGAAGGAAAAGTTGTCAAGCTGGAAGGTGGTTATGCAATCATCCACACGGAAAGAGGGAGCTCCTGTGACGGCTGCAGCGCTAAATCGTCATGCCACACCATGAGTGATTCCGGAGGGAGGCTGATGGAAATGAGAGCCATCAACAGTGTGGGCGCACAAGTGGGTGACAGGGTGAAAGTCGCCATAGACAGCATCGTCTTATTAAAATCTTCTTTTCTTGTATACGTTTTGCCTCTCATCGTCATGATCGCAGGTGGCCTTCTCGGTGATAATTATGCCCGGAATAATATGCCCGCTTCAGACCCCGACCTCGTTGCAGGCGCTGTCGGTATTGCCTGTCTCGTTTTGTCATTTCTCCTGATCAGGCTCTGGAACAAGAGCCTGGAAAAGAAGAAAGAATACCAGCCTCAGGTCATCCGTATAATTGGTTGCTAGCGCCATGTCAATTAAGATTATCTGCCAGAACAAAAAGGCATTTCATGACTATTTTGTGGAAGAGACTTTCGAGGCCGGCCTTGTTCTTGTCGGTACGGAAGTCAAGTCGCTTCGCGCCGGGAAGGCCCAGCTTGTGGACAGTTATGCCGTTTTTCAGGGTGAAGAGCTTTTCCTCCTCAATGCCCATATTTCCCATTACAGTCATGCTTCGAGAGACAATCATGACCCCACAAGGACAAGAAAGCTTCTTCTCAACAAAAAGGAATTGCAGCGGCTTCTCGGAAAAACAAAAGAGCGCGGACTTTCCATTGTTCCCTTAAAGCTGTATTTCAGCAGAGGAAGGGTGAAAGTGGAAATAGCCCTGGTAAAGGGGAAAAAGCTTCACGACAAGCGGGAAACGCTCAAGAAAAAAGCCATGGGAAAGGATATGGAGCGGGAATTAAAGGACCGGTCACGTTAAACTTTACCTTATGACTGGACTTTTTCCGTCTCTTTTTGTATCTTTAGTCTCTGGTTTATATAAAACAAGGGCGATTAGCTCAGCTGGATAGAGCGCAGGCCTCCGGAGCCTGAGGTCGAGGGTTCGAATCCCCCATCGCCCGCCAATTATTTTGAGAAAAGCTTCTCTTTAAACACTGATGACCATTGATGAACGGTAATTTACAGTCAGTAATGTCCGGTTAAAAATTTCATTTCGAAGGCATGTGAGAGATCTTCAAGGGGAAAACAGGGGTTTTAATCATAGATAATCTGTGTAAATCCGTGTCAAATACGCCTTTAATTCTTTTCAATTATGACAACGCAGTAAGCAGCAATTCCTTCGCCTCGCCCGGCAAAGCCGAGTTCTTCCGTCGTTGTCGCCTTCACGTTGATTCTGTCTGGTTCTGATTCAAGCGCCAATGCGATATTTTCCACCATCCGACGGATATGGGGGCTTAGCTTCGGTTTCTGGCAGATGATGGATGCGTCGAGATTGCCGAGGCTGTAACCTTTGCTCTTAAGAAGCATTTTTACTTCTTCCAGCAACTTGATGCTGGAAATGCCCTTGTATTTAGGATCGTTGTCGGGAAAGTGCCTGCCCAGGTCTCCTTCGCCGGCAGCACCAAGCAGCGCGTCGCATATGGCATGGAGGAGAACATCGGCATCCGAGTGGCCGAGGAGGCCCATTTTAAAGGGTATCTTTACGCCGCCTAGAATAAGGTCTCTTCCCTCAATAAGCTTGTGAACATCATAGCCGATTCCTGCTCTCATAATTGTTTCTCCTTTAAGATGGCTTCTGCAAAGAGAAGGTCTTCCGGTGTGGTGATCTTGATATTATCGTAGGAGCCCATGACTATTCTCACTTCTTTGCCCAGAATTTCCACGAGAGATGCATCGTCAGTTCCTATAATTCCTTTAAGAAAGGCGTTTTTATAAGCCGCCATGATAAGGTCGTAGCTGAAAGTTTGGGGGGTCTGGGCCAGCCAGAGCTTATTTCTGGGAACCGTTTCAATGACGGAGCCGCCATTAACTTTTTTAACCGTATCTTTTACGGGGACGGCAACAAGCGCCGCGCCATATTCCAGGGCAACATTAACAGACGCTTTCAATATATCACTTTTAATAAAGGGACGGACGCCGTCGTGGACGATGACAATATCTGTTGATGATTCGATGGTTTCAAGGCCCTTTTTTATGGAGTCTTGCCGCTCTGCTCCGCCTTCGGCGATGCTGACTACCTTGCTAATACCGTAGTTGCTGACAAGCTCACGTGAGAAAGGAATTTCTGCGGCAGGGGAAACAAGAATAATGTCATCCACAAAAGAGGCTTCCTGAAAGACTTGCAGGGTATGAGCAATAATCGGCCTGGAGGCAATTTCAAGGTACTGCTTGCTCTTATTTCCTCCCATTCTTTTTCCCGAGCCTGCGGCAGGTATGACGGCTGTTACATGTGGCATAAGATCAAAGAAAAAGCCCAGGGTTTTCCCGGGCTTTAGATTAAAGATATGATTATCTGAGTTAGTTGTCGAAGACCTTTGTTATGTTATTTAAAACGGTATCAACCTGGTCATTGGTGGCCAGTGCTATTTCCTGGGAAAGGAGATGCTTTACATTGTCCAGCATCTTTCTTTCGCCGAATGAAAGGCCCTTTTCATTTTTCAGGTTCATCAGGTCTCTCATTACTTCTGCAATGTCGTTTGGCTGGCCTACCTTGATCTTTTCTGAATATTCCCTGAAGCGCTTGTTCCAGGTTTTTCCATCCAGTTGGGGGCTCTTTTCCCTGAGAATGTCGAAGACCTGGGTGATCTGGTCTTTGTTAATCAGTTCCCTGATGCCTACCTTGCCAATATTCTCTGTGGGCACCATGATGGTCATATCATTGTCAAAGATCCTCATAATCAGGAATGATTGCTCTTTTCCCAGGATGTTCTTTTTTTCTACATTTTCAATTACCCCCACGCCGTGAGCCGGATAAACTGCTATATCCCCTGTGTTAAATGTTTTCAGCATGCCTCCCTCCAAAATAATTCATTATAAAAGTATATCAACTATTATTAATCAAGTCAAAAGACGATCTCCTGGTGCCGGAAATAGCAACCCCCTGTCGTTGCATCATTCCTCAGGTTGAGTTTGCTTACTCCCTTAACGGTCAATGCTCTCAAAAGCTTCCGACTGTCATTATTTATTTCTTCAGATGGGAATTATTTATCCCCTGCCTATTCAGACAAGGGCTTATGTTCAGGTTTCTCAGAGATGGGATTCTTAAACGCATCCACATTCTATGAGATTAAGCCCCTTCTGTCAAATGGTTTATTTTTGCGGGCTTGTTGATGAGATGGAAAGCCCCGCTAAAAGGGGGCTTCTAAGAGGTAATACTAGAGGTTCCTTTAATTGTTTATAACGTATTGGCATTCACCGGCGCCGGCGATGATCGATGCCTCCATATTGAAATTCATGGAAGGTGCAGCACCTTTGAGGAAACCTTTAATCCAGGCGCCTGTTACCTGACACATAACATCAAGAGGCGCCCCTGCTTCCTGCCAGTTAACGCTGTGCAGGCAGTCGCTTTGTCTTATGGTGATCTTCCCCTCTTGAAAGGTGGGGCTGGCTCCCTGATCACAGGGCATGCCGTCCAGCTGACGATCATAGAGCGCCTTGAACAGGGATTCCTTATTGCCGGCTGCAATAGCATCCCTGGCCCCTTCGCCTGTTCTTTTTCCGTAATCCTCAGAGGCAGCGATGGCAGTCGCTTTGGCTTTTTCACCAAATTTGCCTGCAAAAGCGCCTATAAGAGCCCCTTCCCTGCTTTCAACCATTCTTATAAGGCCGGAGAGAAAACCGTGGATCGGCGCATCACCAATAATGTCCTCCAGGTCGATGCCGATAGGAAAAGCAGGGTATTTATCATCGACTTCCGCAATAATTTGCTCTGCCTCTGCGCTGAATACTGTTTTAAATGCTTCCTCAATTGCTGTCGCCCTTCCGGCTCCAATCTGGATTTTGTTGTAGAGCCACTGATGAATCGGCCCGAGAAACATGCTCATTTGTTTTTCCTCCTGATAATTTGTAATGTTATACTTTACACTATCTTAAAGGCTATTAACAAGTTGAAACTGGATAAATGAACTTATAAAAAGGATTTGAATTTGTTTTTTTCAGACTGACATGTTAAAGTTTTTTCTCCATAAATTAAAAGAGCAGGCAGGTAAAAATGGATATTGAAAAGATAAGAGAAAACTTTCCCGTTACAGATAAACTCATCTACTTTAATCATGCCGCCGTAGCGCCGCTCCCCCTGTCGACTTCGGAAAAGGTGAGGGAATTTTTGAGCGATTACACAAGCAATGGCTGTCTAAATTATATGGACTGGATAAAGTATCAGGAAAATACGAGATCCCTTGCTGCAAAACTCCTTGGCGGCAGGCCTTCCGAGATTGCCCTTGTGAAAAATACTTCCACCGGTATCTCCATGGTTGCCCAGGGACTCAAGTGGAGAGACGGAGACAATGTGATTATCCCGGAAGGGGAGTTTCCGGCCAATGCCTATCCCTGGTTTAATCTTAAAGATCGCGGCGTCGAGGTCCGTATTGTAAAAGAGAGAGACAGGCGTTTGTACCCGGAGGATTTTGAGGCGCTTATCGATGAAAGAACGAGGCTGATATCGGCAAGTTGGGTTGAGTTTGCCACAGGATTTATGAATGACATCGAGGCGCTCGGTCAACTATGCAAAAAGCATGATATCTACTTTTGTGTCGATGCCATTCAGGGACTCGGCATTTTTGAGATTGACGTTAAGGCCTGCAATATCGATTTCCTTGCGGCGGACGGTCATAAGTGGCTCCTTGCTCCCGAAGGAATCGGAATCTTTTATGTCTCCCAAAGGGTCATCGATAATCTGCATCCTCACTTTGTCGGGTGGCATAGTGTTGATGATCCATCCAATTATCTCCCTTATCATTTTGATAAAATCAGAAAAGACGCCAGGAAGTATGAGGAAGGGAGCCCGAACCTGCTAGGTACATACGCCCTCGGCGCCTCCCTGGAGTTGCTTCTTGGCATGGGAGTGAAGGAAATCGGTAAAAGGATATTGTTCCTTACCGATCGCCTGGCAGAAGGCCTTGAAGAAAGGGCGTATAAAATTTTAAGCCCGAGAGGGTGCAGTGAAAAATCGGGCATACTCATTTTCAGCGCCGGCAGCAGTGAAAAAGATGCCGGCCTCTTTGAATACCTCGGTAGAAATGATGTCTTTGCCGCGCCGAGAGGTGGAGGCATCAGGTTTTCACCTCACTTTTACAACAGTGAAGAAGAGATTAAAAGGGTTTTTGCCCTTATCGACCAGTTTAAAGGTTAATCGGGCATAATATCTTCGCTCTTTTTTGTTCTTGCCTCTCTATTCTGCTAAATTTATAAATAATGCGCTACAATTTATTTGACCACACGGCCGACCTGGGCATGGAATTTTTCGGTGGCAGCGGGGAAGAACTCTTTTTATCTGCTGCCACGGGGCTTTTTGATGTTATCACCGATCTTGAAAAGGTAAAGGCCGTAGAGAAGGTCAGCGTGAGCGCCGAAGGCATCGATGGAGAGGACCTCCTCGTCAACTGGCTTAGGGAGCTTCTTTATTTTCATCAGGTGAAGGGGATGCTCCTAAAAAAATTTGTTATCACCCGTATGGAAGCGACCTCCATTGAGGGCTATGCAAAGGGGGAGTTTTTTGATGAAAAAAGGCATGTCATAAAGAAAGAAATCAAGGCTGTTACCTACCATGATGTAGCGATCGAAGAAAAGGATGGCCAGTGGATGGCCAGGGTGGTATTTGATTTATGAAGAAGAAAAAAAAGGGGTCCTTTGTTTCCGAGAGGACTTCCGGGAATAGACAAAAGAGTTCCCCCGGCGGGGGGCAGGAGATAAGGCTGGAAAAGCTCGATGATTACCGGTGGCTTATCCCCCGTACCGGTGGAATGCGGGTGCCGGGCATGATTTACAGCAGTGAAAAGATGCTCCGTCATATCAGTCTCGATCAATCACCAAAACAGGTGGCAAACGTGGCCCATCTGCCGGGCATTGTAAAATACTCTCTCGCCATGCCTGACATGCACTGGGGCTATGGTTTTCCCATCGGCGGCGTGGCAGCCTTCGATGCGGAGGAGGGTATTATCTCTCCCGGCGGTGTCGGTTATGACATAAACTGCGGTTGCAGGCTCGTTTCCACAGCCTTGCAGGTCAATGATGTGAAAGGGCACATGGGCGGTCTTGTCGATGCCCTTTTCAACCAGATACCGACGGGTGTTGGATCGAGGGGAAAGATCAGGCTTTCAGTGGCAGATGAAAAAAAGGTCTGTCTCGAAGGAGCGAAATGGGCCGTAAAAAACGGTCTTGGCGCCGCTGAGGATATAGAGCATACTGAAGAGGGCGGCATGCTTGCCGGGGCTGATCCCTCGGCAGTGAGTGAAAGGGCCTATGAAAGAGGGAGGGACCAGTTGGGAACTTTGGGATCGGGCAACCACTTTCTCGAAGTGGGCCTTGTCGACAGGGTTTTCGATTCCTCCATGGCAACGGCCTTCGGCCTGCATGAAGGGCAGGTTACCGTCCTTATCCATTCCGGTTCGAGAGGGTTCGGCTACCAGGTTTGTGATGATTTTCTCTACAAACTGACACGCCATGTAAAAAGCCTCTCTCTCGACCTTCCCGACAGGCAGCTTGCCTGTGCCTATCTCAATTCCTCTGAGGGGGAGGCGTATTTTTCGGCAATGGCCTGTGCTGCAAACTATGCCTGGGCCAACCGTCAGGCGCTCATGCATCTTTCAAGAGAAGTTTTTGAAGGCTATCTCGGTATGGCTCCAAGAGACCTGCAGATGAGACTTGTCTACGACGTTGCCCACAATATTGCAAAAAAGGAAGAGCATCTCGTCGATGGTGTAAAGCGTACACTCTGTGTTCACAGGAAGGGCGCTACGCGTGCCTTCCCGGCGGGCCATGACGAAGTGCCGCACGCTTACAGGAGTGTCGGTCAGCCCATCCTGATTCCCGGTGATATGGGGAGAAGCTCCTATGTTATGGCAGGAACTGAGAGAGCCATGGAAGAAACCTTCGGCAGCTGCTGTCATGGCGCAGGGAGGCTCTTGAGCCGGCATGCCGCCGTAAAGAAAGCGAAGGGGCGGGCTATTTACCGGGAGATGGAAGACAAGGGAATTATTGTCAGGGCCCACGGCAGAAGCACGCTGGCAGAAGAGATGCCTGAGGCCTATAAAGATATATCGGATGTTATCGATGTTGTAGAAAATGCAGGTATTGCAAAAAAAGTGGTCAGGTTAAGGCCTCTTGGCCTCATAAAGGGTTGAAAGGCTTCTTATGTCCCAAGAGGCTTGATAAAATAGGCCTGATGTAGTTTAATGTGGACACCAAAGATAAGTCAGGAGAATTAAATGAGCAAGCTCGAAGTGGCATTTGCATTTGAAATTGACGGAAAAGAGGTGGACCCCAGAGAAGTCACTGATCCGGAGATGAAAACAAAGATCGAAAAAATCGTTGAATCCGTATCGGGCAAGGTGGGAGGCCTTCGTTGTCCCCATCATGATGAAGCACCCAGGTTTGTCTGCTACGGACCGAATTTTGACGACCTCTCTATGGAGGTGCATGGCTGTTGTGATGCCCTTGTAAATATTGTTAAGGGCGGTTTGTCAGACTAGGAGCCTGTCGAACTTAGGGCAAATCTACCGTGAAAAAGCCTCCTGGCCGGATTATCCGGTTAAATTCATTAAATATGTTCAATATTCGCCTCATTTAATCAAAAAAACGGACTCAAAAGGGCTTTTTTTCGCTACAATTTCCTGAGTCAGACAGACTCCTGGCCTGTTTTTATTGTATACCTGTCTATTATAATCTTAACTGCCCGGCTAAGCCGGGCTTTCCTTTTTAAGGCTTCTTTGCCTGCGGGGACAAGCTTCCTTGATTTGCCCTTATACTCTGCCATAATAGTTTTAACGGTCTTTTTTTGCTTTAAACCTAAAAACAGCAGTTGGATCATGGTTTCCGGCACAAGCTCATGATTCCTCAACACTTTTTAAAAATGCCCGCTTAAGCTATGGGTGAACTGAGGTTATTTGAAAACACCGGAAAACCGACAGAGAACACTATAAATTCATGTCCGGCTGCCCTTTCCGGGTTAAAGGGTTCCCTTAACCTGTCCAAGGGGATTTCATTGAATGAAAAAATGAAGATTTTTCTATTTATCATAACGGTCATGCTTTCTCTCCCTTATGCCGGTACCGCTCAATCCTTTGAGATAAGAGGTGAACTTTCGGGCTGGCTTACCTGGAGAGATAATGTGCCCGACGATTATCTCCTCGGTATGCGTTACATCCCGGAAGTGACACTTTCGCCGTCACTTTTTCATAATAGCAAGCTCGACTTCATGGCCTCTGTCAATGCCGGTTTTGAAGCGCCCACAGACAGGCTTGTTGTCAATGACGATACTTCGGACGTTGAGTTCTACCGGCTCTGGGGACGCTGGTCGACAAAACAGTTCGAGGCAAGAGGAGGGCTTCAGAAGATTAATTTCGGACCGGCCAGGATTCTTCGTTCACTCATGTGGTTTGACAGGATTGACCCCCGTGACCCTTTCGGTCTCACCGAAGGTGTAAAGGGGGTCCTAATGCGGCGCTATTTTGTGGACAATTCCAATATCTGGTTGTGGGGGCTCTATGGGAACGATGAAGTTAAAGGTCTCGAAGACATTGAAACCGATGAAGAGACGCCTGAGTATGGAGGGCGTTATCAGTTCCCTGTAGAAAAGGGAGAGCTGGCTTTTTCTTACCATCACAGAAAAATAGAGAAAAAAGTGTGGCTTACCGACAGGGGGCCCGCAAGGGAAAGCGCCAGGGAAGACCGTATTGCTTGTGACGGCTTCAGGGATATAGGTGTTGGTTTATGGTTCGAGTCGGTTGCAGGAAGAACAGCGGTTGATGGGGGGGTAAGTCTCTGGTCCGAGTTCTTAACTGTCGGGGCAGACTACACCTTTGGTACAGGCATACATTTGTTGGGAGAGCACTTCCTCATGGCTGCCGGGCCTGACTGGGACGAGACGGCCGGCGTCAATTCAATCTCGGCCTTTTCCGCTGATTACGCCGTTAACATACTGGATAGCGTAAATACAATCATTACCTATGACTGGTTCAATTATAAAAGTCAAAGTTTTTTAGGATGGCAGCGAACCTATGACGATTGGCGAATAAATGCCCTTGCTTTTTCAGGCCCACAAGAAAATGCGGGAAAGTTTAGAGGTGACGGATTGCAGATCATAGTGACCTATAATCATTGAAATCCTACCCCCTGCCTTAATAATACAAAGCATTTTTGCTTTGTAATGCTACTATAAAATTTCCTTTCTACCGTAACAGCGCCTATTCATAAAACCTTCTTCAGCGTAAAATTTAAAATGCCTTTTTTTGAAATGGCAGCGCTTGCCCCGTTAAGTTTATTAAGGGATATTGCCGGTCTGTCTTGTCAATTCTTTTTCGTTTTTTTCTGTCCCGACGCGACGTATATTGCTTTTTATACGACAGATATTGTTATTTTCCATTTTTTTTTGCCTCTTCCTTGTGAAAGTTAATTTTCTTGCTATAGTTATTTATAGTGTTTAAGTGATCAATGCTTAGCCACAGGACTATAGTCGGCAGTTAATATGGTTGGTGATAAAGGGAATCTCATTTTCTATATAGTTCAACTGCAAGATGCTTCTTTAGTACTCTCCTCTGTCCACAAAAGAAAGATTATTTAGCTTGAATTGTCTTATTTTGCATTTTTTTTGAATATTTTTACTTTATTAAGTTTTAAAGGTTTTTTTCGCAGCCTTGTTTAGTTGGGGTGAGATTAAGGTTCTTTTACTTCTTATCAAAACAAAAAAGACTGATTTCATTATGTCCCTGCTGGATGCGGTTGTTAACAAGCTTCCTGTACAGCTGAGGCTTCTTGTTTCTTTATATCCTTTGAAGTAGAAATAACGTGATCTATTGTTGCGCCTAATAGCGTAGTGCAATGAATTTTTTTCATTGTTTTCGGAATTGCTTTTTTAGGGCTATTGTTTCTTATGTCAATTGCTGTTTATCTTTTCATGCCTTATCAGCTCGTTAATGTCCTTTTATAACAAATAGATAGGACCATATGTTTCCCGGTAAAAGACAGGCTTGATGGATGTATAACAAAAGTGGCATGTCCCATGCTCCGGGATTAATGAATAAAGAACGTATATTTTCAATAATTTCATAATTTTGTGAAATAAGTATTTATTCTGAGAATTAGTAAGGATTATGTGATGGATTTTGTTTTAGCTTGTCAAATATAAGGAAGGAGACCGGTAATGTCTTATCCGATTCTTTTTGCTCTTTTAAGTACGCTCTGCGCCGTAACGAGCGGCACCATTCAAAGAGCTATTATGAGAGATCGGGGAGATGTTTATGCGCTTATTATATTTAATGATTTCTTTGCCTGCCTTTTTCTTGCCGCCATCTTCGGACTTCCCGAGTTTTCCTCCTTTTCGCTTTACACCATTTTATTTTTCGCCATTGGAGGATTTTTTTGGGGGATTGCCGGTTGGGCTAACCTGAAATCATCAGAATGCCTGGATCTCAATACGTCAGCTATTATCGGTAAATTTAAATTCATTGTTCTTACTCTATGCGGCATCATTATTTTCAATGAAAGCCTAAGCTCCTCAGATTTTATCGGGATTTTGCTTATAATTATTGCTTCTTTAAGCAGCTGTGACCTTAATTGCCGTTTGGTTAAAAAAGGCTCCATACTGAAAATCCTCGCTGTTCTTGCCAATACGGCTGCAATAGCTAATGAAAAAATGCTGAGTTCACAAGCCGAAGTGTCGGATATTTCTTTTATGGGATTCTTTTTTTCGGGCCTTATGTTTTTTGCTCTCTATCCCCAAAAAGCATCAGGCGTTCCGAAGGAGGTCGTCAAAAGCAAAGGGATGTTAATTTTAGTTCCCATTTTAAAAATAGTTTCTTCATTGGCCCTCATTACAGCGCTAAAGTTGGGCACATTAGGCGGTGTTATTGCCATATGTCAGCTTGATTTGTTAATAGTATTTATTTTTGGGATCATATTTTTGAAGGAAAATACAAACTTGCGAAGAAAGGGCATTGCATCCGGTCTTTGTCTTTGTGGAGGACTTATTGTTAACTTTGGCTGAAGTTCGATTTAACGTAAATTGCCATAAACAGCCGGAGAATTATGAAAAGGCAGGTTGATGCGGACCTGAATGATAATCAGGGAAAAGACCATAGGCTTTGGAAAGCTTCACATCCGGTGGTTGCCGGTTTATGTCGTTGTCAGCCCTTCCAGACGGGTTGAAATAAAATGATCGAGTTCTTCCTTCATTTCTATAAAAGAGACACCGATATCGTACTGCTCATCACCAAAAGCTTCGATCCTGACAACTGTTCCCAAAATTAATATGTTTTCATCCCCTTTTTTAAGAGGGATCTGTATCTGAAGCTTTGTGCCGATCTCGAAAGGCTCTTTGCTTTCGATGAGAATACCTGCCCTGCTTATATCCTTGCAATTAACAGCTACAGTGCCGATATGCCCCTCAAAACCTATCTTTTGTACCACAAATTCCGTACTAAAATGCAATCTCACATAGCGGCGTTTATCAGGTGAATGGAGTACGATTTTGTTTTTACCGGAGTTTTTTGCGCGATACAATGCCTTATCGGCAAACTGGATTAACTCAATGAGGTTTATTGCGTCAATAGGGTAAGAGGCAAGACCACCGCTTATGGTGAGATTAAATGATTTGCCGTTGTGTCTGAGTTTCGTCTCTTCAATTCTTTTTCGGATTCTGTCTCCAAGCATAAGGGCATTTACCTTCCCCGTTTTTGGAAGGAGCACCACAATTTCTTCACCTCCATACCTGGCGGCAAAATCAGCAGCGCGGATTTCTTTCAGGATGATTTCCGCAACCTTTTTCAGGGCCATGTCACCTGCAAAGTGCCCATAAGTATCATTGATTTGTTTGAAATTATCGAGGTCGTAAAATAATAGAGACAAATCCGTTTCATAGCGCTCTGCGCGGGCCGCTTCCTGGGCGAGGGTTTCGTCGAAGGACCCCCTGCTAAAGAGACCGGTAAGGCTGTCGTATTTAATGGATTTAAGCTTGTCTTCAAAAACCTTGATTTCAACAACAATGGGGCTCTTCATTGTTTTGCTGACAGAGCAGAAATAGTCGCAAATGGCTGTTCTCAGGTTAACGCTTCTGCCAAGTGATTTAATAAGGCTTTCACGGTGAGAGAGGATATTTTTCCAGCTATGACGGGCTTCTTCAGGATCTAAATCAAGATGGGTTAATACATGGATTATTACAGAGTAGGCATCGATTCCGCAATCATCAACAAGGTTTTTCAAAGAATCTATGAGCTTATCATCCTCGTCAGCAAACTCTGAAAGAAATTTCAATACTTTTTCACGAATTGCTCTCATATGCCGGCCCCTTGCGGCGGATAAATTTTAAAGGAAGCTCTCTTAATATAATAACAATTATTTAGAAGAGATAAAAATAAATATTAAAGGTATGCGTATTTTCTTTTCAGGAGGACATTTCACGTAAAGGATTGCTTTTCAAGAATAACCTGGGCAATGGCGAATTTTTTTTCATGGCTCAAAGAGAGGTGAACGGTTTCAGCATTCATCTCTTTCATTAAGTCATGCGCTCTGCCCCCTATTGTCAGATGCGGTCTCTCTCCTTTTTTTCGACGGACTTCCATGTCATGCCAGCTTATTCCATGAGCATAGCCTGTTCCCAATGCTTTCAAAAAGGCCTCCTTTGCAGCAAATCTCGATGCCAGATAGGTTGCTTCATCCTTTCTTGCAAGCATTGCTTCTCTTTCCGGGGCAGTAAGCACTCTTTCTGCAAAACGAATTCCCCATCGATCATAAGCGCGCTTTATCCGGGCAATTTCAACGATATCTATTCCTGTTCCCAATATCATGGCACGCTTATTTGTTGCCTTGTTCAATTAAATTAACCATATCTTTTACCGCTTTTTCAAGGCCTGTAATGAGGGCCCTTGAAATGATGGAATGGCCGATATTATATTCTTCTATCTCTTTTATGGCGAGAAGCCTTTTTATATTCCAGTAATCAAGGCCGTGACCGGCGTTAATACCCAGACCGAGCTTATTTGCTGCTTTTACTCCCTTAAGGATAGCCTCAAACCGGTCCTCTGTCTCCTGCCCGCTTTTTGCTTCAGCATAACTCCCCGTATGGATTTCAATATACTCTGCGCCTGTCTTGCAGGCCGCCTCGATTTGATCCGGCAGAGGATCTACAAAAAGGGAGACAAGGATGCCTCCATCACGCAACTTCCCGATCGATTGGGCTAGTTGCGGTCCCGCCTTTTTCACTTCAAGCCCTCCCTCGGTCGTCAGTTCCTGCCTTTTTTCCGGTACAAGCGTTACCGTATCAGGTCTGACCTCCAGGGCGATTGCGACCATTTCATCGGTTGCGGCCATCTCCAGGTTAAGTTTCGTCCGCACCGTCTTTCTTAGAATGCCAAGGTCTCTATCCTGGATATGTCTTCTGTCCTCTCTTAGATGAATAGTAATGCCGTCGGCCCCGGCAAGCTCTGCAATGGAAGCTGCCAGTACGGGTTCCGGTTCGATAGTTCCTCTTGCTTGCCTGACTGTTGCCACATGATCGATATTAACGCCTAATTTTGCCAAAAAACCCTCCGCTTTTATCTTGTTAAATTTATGCGCCGATCTCTTCCTTGACGATAGCGGCAAGAGAGTCGGCCATTTGACGAATGCCGCATTCATCCTCCCCTTCAATCATAATTCTCATGATCGGTTCCGTTCCCGAATACCGGATGAGGATCCTTCCTTTACCTGCAAGCTTTGATTTAATTTCTGATGCAGCCTCTGAGAAGCGGGGTATTTCTTCCTGCGATTTTTTTTCCTTTACTCTCACATTAACCAGCGTTTGAGGATATTTTGTGACGATTTTCGACAGTTCTGAAAGCGGTTTTTCTTCTCTTTTGAGCACACTTAAAAGTTGCAGGGCCGCAAGGGTTCCGTCACCGGTTGTATTATGATCGAGAAAGACAATATGGCCCGATTGCTCTCCTCCCACGTTGTAGCCGGCCTTACGCATCTCGGCTACGACATACCTGTCCCCAACGTCAGTCTTTACCAGGTTCACACCGGCCTCATTCATGGCAATATCAAGGCCGATATTGCTCATTATGGTAGTAACGAGGGTGTTCTTATTAAGGGCGCCCTTCTTCTTCAGGTTGACGGCGCATATTCCCATAATCGTATCACCGTCAACTTCCTTTCCATTCTCATCACACATAATGACCCTGTCGGCATCGCCGTCAAGCGATATGCCCAGGTGAGCACCTGTTTCCCTGACTTTAGCACACATTTCCCCTGTATGAAGCGAACCGCAACCTTCATTGATATTTTTCCCGTCAGGAGTCACACCCAGAGCGATAACCTCTGCACCGAGTTCCTGAAGAACCGCCGGCGCTACCCTGTAGCCTGCACCATTTGCACAATCGAGGACTATTTTGAGGCCTGTCAGGTCCAGTTCTTTAGGGAATGTGTTTTTTAGAAAAACAATATAGCGGCCGATGGAATCTTCAACTCTGTAGGCTTTACCCACTTCATCGGCTGTTGGTCTCAGTTTGTGAAGTTCCTCACAAATGATAAGCTCCTCCATCTTTTTTTCCAAGCTGTCGGGGAGTTTAAAGCCATCCCTGCTGAAAAACTTGATGCCGTTATCCTGGTATGGATTATGGGAAGCGGAAATGACTACCCCTGCATCTGCCCTCATGCTCGATGTTATAAAAGATATGCCCGGTGTCGGCAGAGGGCCGACGAGCAGAACGTCTGCTCCCATGGAGCATATCCCCGAAGCCAGGGCCGTTTCTATCATATATCCTGATATTCTGGTGTCTTTACCGATGACAATCCTGTGGCGGCCCTTACTGTTTTTAAAGATATGCGCTGCGGCTCGTCCGAGCTTTAATGCTGTTTCCGATGTCATGGGTTCAACGTTTGCAACCCCCCGCACGCCGTCAGTGCCGAATAACTTTCTCAATTTACTCCTCCCGAATATGCCCTTCTACAGTTTGATTTTAGAAATTTTTATTTTTATTGTTTTTGGGTAAACCTGAAGAAGCCTTACTCCCTCAGGTAAAATAAGTTCAACCTCTTTCTTGTGAACTCCCGGCCGCAGGCCGGACACATTCACGTTTGCCCTCACGCCTGATTCACCGAGCTTGGCAACAAGACTCTTGGGACCTTCAATACGAATGTTTACCTTCCCGGGTTTTAGCGTTGTTTTGTAGCTCGCATTGATGATTTCGGGCATAACGCCTTTTATTTCAAGCTTTGACATAACTTCTTTTATGGAAATATTGACCCTTACAGGATCATTACTGGTGAGGATTATTTTTCTCCCCCGTGTATCGACCGCTGCGTCAAACTGAATATCGCTTTTGATACCTTCTACCTGGACAGGTATCGTTTTAAGAGAACCTACCTCCTTTGCTTCACTTTCTGCGCCTATTATTTCCATCACTGAGGGAATAAGTTCAATGGTTTCGATAAAAAAATCTTTAGCAGGGGTTCCCTTAATATCAGCCTTGATATTTACCTTTTTGCGCATAAGTTTTTCCGCCTCAATGGTAATGTAGGAAGGGTTTATCCTCGTTATCGTTGCCCCCCTTGGTGTATTAACGAGGTCCGCTGTGAGGGGATAGATATTACTCCCCACTTTAAGCTCGCCAAGATCAAGATTGATGGCCATGTTTTTAGGATTGAGGTTCTTTATAAAGCTGTGGGGACCCTGGAGCCGCACATCAAGAAAATTGGGAATGTTGTTGGTTATAATAAGCGCTTCCGGTTGATTGAGTTTTTCAAGGGGCAGAAGGTATGACCACTCTGCGTTTCTTTCACCAGATACGATGGCCCATAGAAAAATAGCGATAAGTAAAGAAAGTATCTTGAGGTGAAGGTTTTCCGTAAAGACCCTTCCTATGCTTGCCGTAAGATTATTTTTCGCCACTTGCCAATCCTTTGTGACCCTTTTTTCTAAAATGCCGTAAGAGGTTTTCTTTCAATATGTTCGTATCGAGGTCTTGCGTGATGATGCCTCCCTCTACGATGGAGGTCCTTCCCCGCTCTTCTGAAACGACGATGACAACGGCATCTGTCTCCTCCGTAAGTCCCATGGCTGCTTTATGCCTTGTTCCCAGCGATTTGTCAAAAACAGGGTTTGCCGTCAGGGGCAAGAGGGCGCCTGCTGCGGTGATGCGTCCATCCTGAATGATAATGGCGCCGTCATGTATGGGAGAGTTGGGCAGAAATATGCTGTGCAAAACCTCTTTATTGACGGCTGCATCGAGCTTTACCCCAATATCGACATAATCCTTGAGGCCGATTTCCCTTTCCAGAACGATAAGGGCGCCTATTTTTTTGTTTGCAAGCGAAACTGCCGCCTTCATGATTTCATCAATAACCCTCGATTCATCAACGGTTTCAGAATAGGTAAAAAAGGGAACCGTTCCTACGCGGGTTAGCGCCCTCCGGATGTCATGCTGGAATATGACGATAATAACGAGGATTATGGAACTGAGAAAATTAGTCAGGATCCAGTGAAGGATCAGAAGCTCTGCTTTTTGTGAAATAAAGTAGACAAGAAAGATAACTGAAAAACCTTTCAGCATCTGCACAGCTCTTGTCCCCTGTATAAGAAGAAGTACCCTGTAAATAATGAAGGCGACAACAAGTATGTCCAGTGTGTCCCTCCACCATGAAAATTCCTTCAGCAGTTCGGGCAAGACCTTCTCCTTCTTTGCCGTTAGTTAGATTTTAGTATTGCATCAGCGACTTTCACAGCCTTTGCTGCTTCCCTGACATCATGGACCCTTATGATATGGGCGCCTTTTTCAATGGCAAGTATTGAAGCTGCTATGGTTCCTTCGACTCTTTCTTCAGGTGGAGCGTCAAGAATTTGCCCGACAAAGGATTTTCTTGATGGACCAATGAGGATTGCCTTACCCAAAACGTTGAATTCGCCGAGCCTGTTAATCAACTGCAGGTTATCTTCAAAGCGCTTTCCAAATCCTATTCCAGGGTCGATGATGATCTTTTCAGAGGCTATCCCCGCTTCTTCGGCCAGAAAAATTGATTCTTCAAGGTAGCCTTTAACCTCATCCATAAGTGAGTCATACTGAGGATTTATCTGCATGTTTCCCGGTTTCCCCTTAATATGCATCACTATGACAGGGCAATTTGCCTCCGCTGCAACCCGGGCCATATGGGGGTCGAATCGCAGACCGCTTATATCGTTGATGATATGGGCCCCTGCATCTATAACCCTCCTGGCCACTTCAGCTTTATAAGTATCCACAGAGATGGGGACGCTTACGCTTTTTGCGAGAACCTTGATGACGGGAAGAATCCTCTTTAATTCTTCTTCCCCGGAAACAGGCGCGGCGCCCGGTCTTGTCGACTCTCCTCCCATATCGATAATATGAGCCCCGTCATCAATCATCCTGGCAGCCTGGTCAATGGCCTTAAAGGGATCGAGATAATTTCCCCCGTCGGAAAAAGAATCGGGCGTCACATTAAGTATCCCCATAATATGGGTTCTGTCGCCCAGCGGCAATATGCCGCCGCCGTAATCAAGGTCGACGTTTTCTCTTTTAAGGGGGCAAATAGTTTCATTGCCCTTTTTCCTTATTTGAGAACTGGTGACCTCCTTTAATTTATGGACAGCCATTTCCTGACTCTTTGTTCCTGTGAAAAGGGTATGGGCAGTTGTGAAACCGGCCGCAAGGCTTCTTCCGGCAAAACAATAACAGCATTATCGATTTATGCCATAGCGCCTGCCGGTTCAGGAGGCGTCGGTTTTTTTCTGCTTTTTACAACAGTCTTTTTTCTGGCAGGCTCAGGCTTGGCGCCCTTTATTATCTCCTCAACCTCAGTACCTTCAAGTGATTCCTTGACAAGCAGTTCTTCCGTAAGGCGATAGAGATAGTCTATGTTTTTCTTTAGCAGATTCGTTGCTCTTTCATAGCCTTCGGTAACAATGCGCTTTACCTCTTCATCTATACTGATAGCGGTTGCTTCGCTATAATCCTTGTGCTGGGCAAATTCTCTGCCGAGAAAAATCTGCTCTTCTTTTTTTCCAAAGGCAAGAGGCCCCATTTTATCACTCATTCCCCATTCACAAACCATCTTTCTGGCAAGGTCCGTCGCTCTTTCAATGTCATTGCCCGCTCCTGTTGAGAGTTCATCGAGAACAATCTCTTCTGCAACCCTGCCCCCCATAAGGATGGCAATTCTGGCAAGCAGTCCGTCTCTGCTGTAGGTATGCCTTTCGTCAATGGGCAATTGCTGCGTAATTCCCAGCGCCATGCCCCTGGGAATGATGGATACTTTATGAATAGGATCGGAACCGGGAATGAGCTTGGCTACAAGCGTATGACCGGCTTCATGATAAGCGGTGCTCTTTTTCTCTTCTTCGCTGATGATCATACTCTTTCTTTCAACACCCATGAGCACCTTGTCTTTGGCCTCGTCCAGTTCTACCATGCTGACCTTGTCTCTGTCCCTTCTTGCCGCCAAAAGAGCGGCCTCGTTAACGAGGTTGGCAAGATCGGCCCCTGAAAATCCCGGTGTCCCTCTTGCAATGATGGCAAGATCGATTTGCCCATCCAGTGGTATATTCTTGGTGTGAACTTCCAGGATTTTTTCTCTTCCCTTTACGTCAGGTCTTGGCACAACGACCTGCCTGTCGAATCTTCCCGGCCTCATCAATGCAGGATCGAGAACGTCCGGCCTGTTAGTGGCAGAAATAAGAATAACGCCTTCATTGGATTCAAAACCATCCATTTCGACAAGAAGCTGGTTGAGGGTCTGTTCTCTTTCATCATGCCCTCCTCCGAGACCTGCGCCCCTGTGGCGGCCGACGGCATCGATTTCATCGATAAATATGATGCAGGGCGCATTTTTCTTTCCCTGAGTAAAGAGGTCTCTTACTCTTGAAGCGCCGACGCCGACAAACATTTCCACAAAGTCTGAACCGCTTATGGTAAAGAAGGGAACCCCTGCTTCACCAGCTATTGCCTTGGCCAGAAGAGTTTTTCCTGTCCCCGGAGGACCTACGAGGAGGACGCCTTTTGGGATCTTGCCACCGAGCTTGGTAAATTTTTTCGGGTTTTTCAGGAATTCAATGATTTCTTCCAGTTCGACCTTTGCTTCCTCCACGCCGGCAACATCTTTAAAGGTTACCTTCTGCTGGTCTTCGGTAAGCAGCTTTGCCCTGCTTTTTCCGAAAGACATGGCCTTCCCCCCCCCTGACTGCATCTGCCTCATAAAGAATATCCATACGGCAATAAGAAGCAGCATGGGGAACCATGAAATAAATATGGTCCAAATGGACACGGATTCTTCATGGGGCATTGCCTTGATGCGAACACCCTTATCTCTGAGTGTTCTTACAAGATCGGGATCATCAGGCGCATAGGAAGTAAATTCCCTTCCGTCTGTATATTTCCCCATTAAGTTTCTTCCCTGGATGGTAACGTCAGCCACATCCCCCTGTTCAACTGAAATCATGAAATCACTGAACAGAGCCTCGTCCGGCTTATGCTGAGGCTGGTTGAAGAGACTGAAAAGAAGTATTAGAGTTAACCCCATGACAAGCCAAAGGGTGAGGTTCTTCGAAAAATTATTCACTATTTCCTCCTGAAGTTTCTATAAGTACTAATTCCTAAAAAAATAACATAAAAAAGCCTGTTTTTACAACAGAAATCAGTTTTTTGATACTTTAAGTATATCTTTACTGCGACAATCTGCAATGGCGTTTCCGCCATGCCTCAATCCGACGACCCACAATATTTCATCTCCTGCGGCAATGAGCGGTATTTTTTTTCTAAACCTGACAGGCACCTTTTCATCAATATAAAGATTTTTCAGCTTCTTCCTGCCCTCCATTCCCTTAATTTTTATTCTGTCTCCATTCCTGAAGTTTCTTACGATTAATGGCGCTGTTATTCGTTCCATATCGAGATAGATAACATTTTTATCATCCCTGTCCTTTTCCTCTATGGCTGATACCCTTTCGGATGTAAAGGTAAGGCCAAGCTGAGAAAGGGCCGTTTCTCCTTCAAGATTGAGAGGAAATGAAAAGGAAGAAATTTCCTCCCCTTCATTCAAAGAAAAGGCAAGCTTTCCATATTCTATAAATACTTTTATTCCCCCTGGAAGATCGATAGAAGAAGCGCTTTTTCCTCTCCCCGCCAAAACGTTCACTTGCAGGATGTGACGGGAGTAAAGTCCGCCGGATGCACCTGAAAGTTCATGACAGGCAAGTGATACCACCTTGCCTTTAAGGGCGGCAGGCAGAAGGTTAAATTGTGCAAGGTCAAGAAAAAGAACCTCTTCACCGGGCTCTATTTTAATTTTCTGAAAGGCCTCTGCGGCATTGCCGTCCAGGTAGGAGCTTACATCCCTGCTGATCTGTGAAAGCATATTCAGCTCTCCCTTTATATTGGGATTATAGCTTTTAAGGAGGGGCATCAGTTCATGGCGAATTTGGTTTCTCAAATACTTTTTGCTGAGATTTGAGCTGTCTTCAACGTACAAAATCCCCTCTTTTGAGGCATAAGCCGCTATTTCTTTTCTTGTCAGGCAGAGCATGGGCCTGATAATCTTTTCCCTTACCGGTGGAATCCCTCCCATACCGCTGATGCCGCTTCCTCTGATAATGCGCATGAGTACAGTCTCTGCCTGATCATCGGCGTTGTGGCCAAGGGCGATTTTGTCTCCCTTTACCGTCTCTGCCATGGCGTTGAAAAAAGCGTATCTTTCCTCTCTTCCTGCCGCCTGCAGGTTGCCGGGTAAAGTTTTCCGGGGATTTGTGAGGTTGATTCTCCTGCAATGACAGTCCAGTCCAAGATGAAGAGCCGTTTTTTTTACGAATTTTTCATCCCTATCGGATTCTTCAGCTCTAAGGCCGTGATTCAGGTGGGCAATAACAAGAGTGCCGCCTTTATCTTCCTGAAAACGGAGCAGGAGATGGAGCATTACCATGGAATCGATACCGCCGGAAAGAGCTGCAATGATCTTTTCACCGGGGGAGATCATTTCTTCCTGTTTAATGTAGTTGCAAAACTTCTCAAAAATCATGTTTTTCCATGGGCCCTGCCGGCAGGCCTTATGTTAAAAGTAAGCATAGCTCCTCTCTTTGTCAACGAGAGGGAACAAAAGTTTCATTAATTTAGGTGAAAAAAGGTAAGAAAGCTGTTTTGGGCTGATTAAATCAATACTTTCGCTTGCAATGAGTCTCTTTTCCTGTTTATACTGTGATCAAATTTAGAGGAGACCATTACCAATGATAAGCTACATATCAGAATCTGCCGCCTTCCTGTCCAAGGGGGGCATTGTCATGATCCCCATTATCATTTGCTCCTTAATCGGATTTGCTGTTTTTGTTGAAAGGTTGCTGGCATTAAAGAGAGACAAAATCATCCCCGCTGATCTCTTTGAAGAAACAAAAGTCCTTATCCTTGACCATAAGATAAATGAAGCGCTTGAACTTTGCAATGCAAATGGTTCTTCTCTGGCCCGGATCCTGAGGGTAGGCATTAAAAACTACGGCAGGTCGAGGGAAGCCGTTAAAGAGGTCATCGAAGAAGTGGGGAGGAGAGAGGTGGCCTTTTTGGATAAATATACGGGAATAATGGGCACCGTTGCCAATATTACTCCCCTTCTCGGGCTTCTCGGCACCGTTTCAGGCATGATCAAGGCTTTCAATCTTATCTCCTCAGTCGGTGTCGGTGATCCTGCCGTTCTTGCCGGAGGCATATCGGAGGCGCTTATTACGACGGCGTCGGGCCTGACCGTTGCCATCCCTACCTTTGTGGGCTACAAATTTCTTCTGAGCAAGGCTGATATTCTCGTTATTGAAATGGAAGAGTTCTCAACGGATGTTGTAGAACTTTTAAAGGGAGAAGAAGAGGAAAACCTGAAAAGCAGAGGCCGTACCGCTGACAGGCCAGGCTCTTCTTAAAAAGCATTCCTCTGCTTTTTCATTAAAATGCATGACTTTTCCGGTCCTTTTGTAAAGGTTTTACGCTATGGAATTCAAGAGAAAACAAAGAGCTGTCGTCCCTCCCGATATAACACCTCTCATTGATGTCGTCTTCCTGCTGCTCATTTTTTTCATGCTTTCCACCACTTTTATCATCAATCCCGGCATTAATATTAATCTCCCCAAATCTTCCGCTGAAGAAATAAAGATGGAGAAGCAGAAGGTTATCGTTACTATATCGAAGGATGGCGAGATTTATGTAGAAGACAAAAAGATCGATATGAATATTTTAAGAGTCATCCTTAATGATATGGTGAAGACAAGCAAGGAATCGACGGTTATTATCAGCGCTGATGAAGATACTTCACATGGTATCGTCGTATCTGTTATGGATATGGCCAAGTTATCAGGCGTCACGAGGCTGGCCATAGAGACGGAACCGAAATAAGCCTGTACGCAGAATATCTGATCATGAAGGGAGGTTGAGGGGGATGAAGGTCAAATATTATGGAACAAGGGGATCTATACCGACACCGGGTCCGGCAACCGTCAGGTATGGCGGGAATACTTCATGCGTCAGCGTTCAGGTTGGCCATAATCTGATCATCCTCGATGCCGGGTCCGGAATCAGGTTGCTCGGTATCGATCTTATGGATAACGGTTTTCTCAAAGGAAGCGGCAGTTGCAGCTTCTTCTTCAGTCATGTGCACTGGGACCATATCCAGGGCATTCCTTTTTTCCTTCCCGCTTATATTAAAGGGAATAATTTTGACTTTTACGGGTCACCTAACGTCCATACGACACTGGAAGAGGTTCTGGCCCATCAGCAGCAGTCCCTTAATTTTCCCATAGAATTCGGTGAAATGCCTGCCACATTTAATTTCTTTGACTTGAAAGACGGTGAATCCGTCGACATTGGGAATGCGAAAGTAACAAACAGGAAACTTCAACACCCGGGCGGGGTTTATGCTTACCGGATAGATGAAGGAGGCAAGAGTCTCGTTTACGCTACCGATACGGAACATTATTCCGTTCTCGACTGGCGGCTCAAAGAACTTGCCAAAGATGCCGACCTTCTTATTTACGATTGCAACTTTACGCCCGACGAATATGAGAACAAAAAAAGAATTGGCTGGGGTCATTCTACCTATAAAGAGGGCGTCAAGGTGGCAAAAGCGGCAAATGTAAAAGCCCTTCACATGTTTCATCATGATCCCACGCACTCCGATGATTTTCTTGAAACAGAGATCCTTGAACCGGCCAGAAAACTGTTCCCTGAAAGTCATCTTGCACGGGAAGGCTGGGAATTCACTATCTAGTGTCCATCCAGAAACTATAATACATGAAACTATGTTTTCAATTCGGAAAGGAGGGGTTTTTTGCAAGGTCAAGGAAGTCAGGGGTTTCGCCGGATTGTACTACTGTACATGGCACAAGCAAATCTGAATATTGACGCAGAGATTGCGAAAAAGCACCCTTGACCGATGAAAACTATCTAGCATTTCCACCCCCTTTTCAGGGACCTCGCGGCCCGCATTTCTCACCCATTTTCTGCTGTCGCTGCCGGAAGTCACGGCCTGCCTGTTTTTGCCTGTCAGACAGAGTGTCAACTATGTCTGCGCTGTCACCGGCTGTGAAAACCGGGCATAAAGCCCCTTTTTTCAGCGCCGCCGCAATTCCATGAAAATGCCGCAGGCAAACATTTTTACTTTTAAAAAGCTATTATGATGCATTTGACATTGCGGTTGTGCTATAATGATTTCGAATTTCTGAAATTATTGTGCTCTTTTTTTTACACATAAATTCAGGACTGAGCGACTGACCACCTGCAAGGCGGTGGCTATCATTTTAATAAAGATCAATGGATTCAAGCCAAAATAACACTGCTTACAAATATCGTGACATACCAAACCTGAAAGCCAGGATTCTCATCCCTCTTTGTATTGCGGCGGTAATCTTCCTGGCTGTCTTCATGCTCACTCTCCGTTATTACCATAATAAGGCGGTCAATGAGGCGGCTAAGGAAACATCAGCGACAATAGAGCGCATTTTTAATCAAACCCTGCTAAATGATATGGATTTCATGCATGAAGTTATCGAGATCCTGGAATATGATGAGTCCCTTCGTCTTGCCCTTAAAAACAGGGATTCCGGGGAACTTGCCAAAATAACCATGCCTCATTTCAAGCGAATGAGCAGGGAACACAGGATTACTCATTTCTACTTTCATGATCGGGACCGCGTTAATATTATCCGCCTCCACAAACCGGAAAAATCAGGAGATCTCATTAGCAGGTTTACTGCCCTTGATGCCGAGAGAAAGGATCAAACGGCCTTCGGTATTGAGCTTGGTCCACTGGGTACTTTCACTTTGAGAGTTGTCACGCCCTTATATTACAAGACTGAGCTGGCCGGTTATATGGAACTGGGTGAAGAGATAGAGCATATTATCGAACTGATTCAGCATATTACCAAAACGGAAATTTATGTGCTCATTGATAAGGAATATTTAACCCGCAAAAAGTGGGAAGCGGGAATGCAGATGATGGGGCGTCAGGGTAATTGGGACCTTTTACCTTCCTACGCTCTCATCAATCGTTCAATCAATGACGAGATTGAGGCCATCTCCACAGGGCTTTCGGAGTGGGAAAAGAATCCCATTAAAAAAGACCTCGCCTTTAATATAAAGGAAAAAAAATATCTTGCCACCTTTATTCCCCTTCATGATGCAGGGCAGAGAAGAGTTGGAAAGATTCTTGCTCTTCACAATATAACAGAGCAGCATGTAGCGGCAAAGTATGCCACCATGATCAATGCCGTTACGGGTCTGACGCTGGCGCTTCTTCTTATTCTCCTGTTTTATGGCATCGCCGCCGGGACAGAAAAGAAAATGAAACGTTCCCGGGACAAACTGCTGGAGGAAGCCGAAAGAAGGGAAGTTATGCAGGAAGAGCATATCAGGGCGCTGGAGCATCTTGCCCTTCATGATACACATACAAACCTTCCCAACAGAAATCTCCTTCATAACAGGATAGAGCATGCTGTAAAAGTCTGCAAACGCCGCAAAGAGTGCCTCGGGCTCATTGTTCTTGATATTCTGAGGCTCCATGAAATCAACGATACGCTGGGCCACCGTAACGGTGATTTTCTGTTGCAGCAGATCGGAACAAGGTTAAAGAAAGAATTCAGGGAGACCGATACCGTTGCCCGTTTAAGCACCGAGAGTCTGGGGATTTTGTTGCCCTCCGTAGACCGCGTTTTACTGACACCGATTATAAAGAAAATAACCCATGCTTTTGAACTTCCCTTTATTGTGGAAGATTTCAGCATTACCATTGAAATAAGCATGGGCGTTGCTTTTTCACCGGAACATGGCCTCGATGCGGAAATGATCATTCAGCGAGCTGATGTGGCAAACAGACTGGCAAAACAGGAGAACGTCCTCTATGCCATTTATGATCCGGACAGGGACCCTTTCAGCAAACAGCGCCTTACCCTTATGACGGAACTGAGATCGGCAATTAATAATAATGAATTGTATCTTCTCTACCAACCGAAGATTGACATTAAAACGGGAAAGGTTTCAGCTGCAGAAGCGCTCTTGAGATGGAAGCATCGGGAGCGGGGAATAATTCCTCCCGATGAATTTATTCCCCTGGCGGAAAATACGGGAGTCATTCATTCATTAACTGCCTGGGTTATCAAAGAAGGAATGAAGCAGTTAAAAAAATGGGAAAAAGAAGGCCTTAAGCTTCGTCTTTCCATTAATTTATCTGTCAGAAATATTCATGACGCCAACTTCCCTGCTCAACTGGAAGAACTCATCAAAGAAGCCCGCATTAATCCCCATTTGCTTAACTTTGAAATTACGGAAAACGCTATCATGAGCGATCCCCTCTATGCCTCGGAAATGCTGATGAAGCTGAAAGGGATGGGGATCTCCCTATCTATCGATGATTTCGGCAAGGGATATTCATCCCTCTCTTATTTAAGCAGTCTCCCTGTTGATGAACTAAAAATCGACAAGGGTTTTGTCATGGGTATGAGCGGCAATAATAATGATATTATCATTGTCCGTTCCACCATTAATCTTGGAAAAAATCTCGGCTTGCAGGTTGTGGCCGAAGGCGTGGAAGACAAGGAATCACTGGGTAAGCTGGCCGATATGGGATGTACTGTTGCCCAGGGCTACTTCATCAGCAAGCCATTAAAGAGCAATGCCTTTAAAAAATGGCTTAAGGATTCAAACTGTCAATTTGACTGGAGTTAAAATCAGTTAAGTGTCTGTTCTCCGCAGGGAATGATTTCAGGCATATTATCCGGTTCCAGGATAATCATTTTCAGGATGGTACAATCTTTTTCAGCAATGATCTCGGCCATTTTATACCGCTTTGAATCAGGGCCTCTCTCCTTGCCGAGATATTCTCTCAACGCTTCCCTCACTGCCTTCCACTCCAGGTAAAGGAGAAATTCTTCTTCCCTCTTTTCAAAAGGGCAGGCCTTTTTGGCCGCTTCAAAAGTAACTTCCGAAAGGTGGTCAATAATTTTACCGATACAGAAACTGCGATAGCTCTCCCCCGGGCCGACGTTTTTGCCGCAGCTTATTTTTTCATATTCATAGGAACGGATTTTTTCGTCCTTGTCTATGGTAATTGATATTTCGGCAGCGCTGTCTTCACATGGCATGGGGGACTCCATTCAGAAGGGGTTTTTCCAATTATAATAGCACAATTTGAAAGGGGAGTATGCAGTTTTGCGATAATGCCCTGTCAGTAAGTCATATAGATTCAGCTTCGGGATAAACAGAAAAGAATTTACAGCAACAGAGGATAAGAAGAGTCCTTTTTCATAAAAGGCTTTTCGCGTGCACATGGTCGGGGAGGGCGATGACAACAGCGTGCGTAAAAAAGAAAACAGCCTGCCCGGAAGCGCTTCCGGGCAGGGTCTTCCAACTCAATGTTTAAATTAAAATGAATGCGTGATATTTCTCTATTTCATTTCCTAAGTCCGACAGGCTCCTATGGTACCGGTTCCAGCTTGATGGCGTCAGCAATAACATACCCATTGGCATCATTGCTCAGCTGCACATAACCCGATGTGCCGGCGGTGAAATGACAGGTTTCCAGGAGCACCCATTGGTTGTCATTGATTTCCTGGTTCACCCTCACGACGGCAGAACCGCCATCGTATTGGATCTTAAAAGGGGCATTGTCAGCCCTGTTGATATGGGCAGGCCATCTGGCGTAGACATTGTAAAGGCCCGTCTGCGGAACAACCGGCGTCCAGGTAGCCGTTGCGCTTCCATCCCCGGCTGTGCGGTAATGTTCATCACCCCCATGGGCATTGGAAATCCCCTCAACCGATGGCCAGCTGTCAACATAGACTGCCTCCGGGTCATTTAGATAGAGACTGCCCGGAACCGCCACAAAGATAGTTACGCTATTGGTACTCATGTTACCGTCAATATCCCATGCCGTCACCTCAAAGGCTCTGGACGTATCACTGCTCCCGGCGGGGATGTTTACCTCGTAGCTGTAGCTTTTATCACCATTATAGGTCATGGCCTGGTTAGAATTGCCACCAATGGGGGTAAGATCAATTTCAACACTGATGCTATTATGATCATTGTCAGGATCAACCACATAAACCGTTATTACGGTTGATCCGGCGCCGTCATTTAAAACGGTGGCAGACTCGATATTTGACAGGATGACCTTGGGTCCAAGGAATGGAGTTCTTGTATAGTCTTTATAAATGTGGCAGGTATTGCAGACATTATTTTTGGTGAGTCCCTGGCCTGCCGGGTCAATACTGGCTCCCGAACTTTCAGCCAATGTGGCGTCAGGGTCCCTTAGCGGAGGGTTTCCGGCTATATAGGAAAAATTCAGGGCCGGTACTTTATCGACTGTGCCGGGGGCGCTGATAAGCTCACCATGCCTGATCATCGGTCCCGTTGGCGAACCGTGGGGATTGTGGCAGGTAACACAGCTCATCTTTGAATCGGGAATGACCTTACCATCGGCGCCTTTGACCCCATCCCAATCTCCATCGGCTGTAACGAAGTTCATTGATAAATGTTGTCTGTGGGCATTTCTTGGCGGTTGGATATCGGCGTTAATATCCCAGAGGTTTGTGTGACTCTTATCCTCTAAAGATGTCCCCAAAACTTCATTTCCATTATGGCAATCGAGACAGAAGTCTTTCGTATGTTCCGTTGATGTCGATTTTAAGCGGTAGCTGTCTCCCCAGGGATTGACCGTTACATAAGGGGGGGATGATGATTCATCCACCTCATAGGTCCGCGCATTACCATCGATATGCCTTTTTCCGGCATCATGGCAATCAAGACAGTTTCCAAGGCTTTTTCCATGTCCCTTATCAAAATATCCATAGCTATTTCCATTATAGAAACCGCCGGCAATGTTCGGCGCAAAAATTCCCTGAATATAAGAAGATTCATTAATTTCTGTTGTGCCGGGGTCGTCATCATGACAGCCCAGGCACCACATCTCTTTACCCGGCTTGAGGGTATTGTCGGCATTATATACCCCGCCTTCCCGCCAGTTATCCTTTGCACCCTGAGAGAGGCCGGTAGAGTCGACGCCGTTGTAGGCGCCTTCCGGACTATGGCATTGGTCGCAAACCGTGGTGGTTTCGAAAGGCAGGCCATCGGCGAATTTGGAATAATTATGGCATGTACTGCATCCCGTTATGCCCGGGCCTTTGCCGGCAGCATCAAAATGGGTCTGATGGGTTTGAACAAGCACACCCATAAACTTCACTTCAACCCCGCCATCAATGGTCAAGGTTATGCCCGGGGCTACCTGAATACTGCCGACGACAGTGTAAGGACTCCCTTCCAATGTCCACACCGTATCTTTCACGATTATGCCACTTATGGGATTAATGGAATAAGCCGGGCCGGCCACTGTCATACATACTATGAGCAAAGCGACAATAGATAAACGTTTTTGCATAATAATTACCTCCACTTAATTAGTTGTTTTTAAATTTGGTAAAGGTGCTCTGTTTTGGCGCCGGCGGCAATCACGCAGGAAGATGCTCGATGCGGTATAGTAGATGAAGAGACGGCCTAAGGTGTAACAACCCAAATGAACCTATCGGTTTCTGCCTTCCCCAATAAAGGCCATCATCATATAAGTCTAGCTCCCTTTTCCAGACAGTTCAACAAAATGCAGATATTTTCGCTTATGGTTTTCAATGTTGCCTGTTTGCAGACCTGTTTTTTCAAGCGCATTCGGGCTGTTACAGGTTGACTTTACTTTATGGATGTCCCTGTTTTTGTAATAACACTGTCATTTCGGCCAAAGGGAGAGATTTTTTATTATTCATTTTTTGTTTTGCCTCGAAATTGACAGCTTGCAACTATGTATTTAGCTGCTTGTGTACTTTATCAGTTAACTCCTGCACAGAAAAGGGGACATTTCTCTTTTTTGTTATCTACTGCCTCAAATTACGAAAATTAACCTTCCTTAAAAAGCAACAGCTTACAACCAGAAAGTTGCAATTTCTCTCCAAATATGGTTTAGTCCTTTTGGTTCCTTTTAAAGGTCAATGGCGGATGTGAGCAGTTTCCGCTTTTTGTTTTTCCAATATGAAAAGCTTTAAAAGACCTAAAAGAAAACCGTCCCACAATTCAAACGTTTATAGGCTAAAAATATGATTACCAAACAAGATATTGCCATAATTCTGATCCGGGTTTTAGCAGCATATATGCTGCTGCAGGCTCTTGCTATTTTACCCATGTCAGTTTTAATCAGTACTGCTGATCCTGTAATGTTCTTAATTTCACATGAATTTACAACGTTTGTCATTTCCACCATTTTATGGTTCTCCGCACCACGGTTATCAAAAGTCATGGTTAAGGATTCAACTAATTCATCTGAACATCCAGAGGGTCTTGAAGGCCGGCAGGTAGAATCATTAATTTTTTCAACTATCGGGGTAATACTGGTCGCTGTTTCTATCCCGGCTCTTGCAAACATGGTGGCCTATCATCGTACTATTAGCACATTTGAAGTAGATGCCGTATCTAAAGCTCAAATGGTTGCCGGCTCGAAAGGTTTTATTACAAAATATATTGTGAAAATTGCAGTCGGGATTTTCTTAATATTCTTCTCTGAGAAACTTTGCCATTTGTTATCAAAAGGAAGAAATAGAATATGTGGTAAATAGGGGTTAGCCGGGATCGGGTGGAGGTAACGGGCGAAATCCCGTTACCTCCACACAATCTAAACGATATATAGTGAGTAAAGTTTTCTGGAAGACAAGAGAAAATATTATGGGAAAACAAGCCTTTGTTTATGCTAAAAGGTCAGACGCAAAATCATCTGCTTCTGTATCCAATAGCACCAAAAAAACTTTTGAGTGCACCGTCAATAAGCCATATGACAAAATTATGAACCTGCAACGTTCCGTTGGCAATCAGGCTGTGGGGCGATTGCTTGGATCTGGTAAGCCTAATGACAACTATGAAAAGGAGGTAGATCGTTCTGCCGATATGATTATGCGTAGAGGAGGACCTGAAACACAAATCAACTCTTTCAAAGATAGAGGATGGCCCTTGTCAAAGGTGGAGCAGTCTGGAACTTTACAGGCCGGCTTTCCGCATGGACATGCTATTTCTCTCCTTTGCGCCCTTACCCACCCAATTGGCATAGATAGCACATCTTCAAAAAACTTTTTGAGCTATGGTGCGAAATTTACACACAAGCTCAAGATTTCCAAGGGAGGAACTGCACAATGTCTTAAAGGAACACTTATTACTGAGAAATTAACAATAGACCGTGATGACTTTAAGTTTAATAATACTTCTGTAGGCAAATCAGTGTGGGTACTTGGGGTAAAAGGAAGCAAAAAGCCTGATCAATTTACTGACCATATAGAAACCCCACATAACCTTGTACTAAAGGCAATGGAAAAAAATAAGCCGCGTCTGCCTGCCAAACGGAATGAAACACAACATTTTTACTGGCGTCGCCACAAATATGATAAATGGCAACGGTTTGCTACGGTAAAGATCCATTTTATGGTGGACAAATTTCGCAATAACCTTTTTACGTGGACTATTGATAATTCTGTGGTTGTGGCTGAGAAGTGGGCTTACCGCCGGCCTCGAGGATATTAATAACAGCTGGGTAGAAACCAGAGAAACCAGGGACAGCGACCGTTATTGATCTAACCATTTTATTAAATGCTGATTTTGATGATATTAGAGATTGGACAGTTCAAGACAATGGCGGAAGGTTGTATGTTAACTATAATTAGAAAATTAATAATAGTATCTAACATCTTTATAATTATTGGCTGTGTTTCTATGCATGACCAAAATCATTTATACAAGGATAAATAATTTGACTCTACTTAATATATTCAGTCTTGCAATGGCAATGTTTATATTAGTGGTAACGCCTGGTCCCGGTGTTTTTGCTACTGTAGCCAAAGCGCTTGTTTCCGGTTTTAAATTATCTATCCCTGTCATAATTGGCATTATTGCAGGAGATTTAATCTTCCTTCTCATTGCAATCTACGGTTTACATGCAATTGCTGAAACATTCAGTACTTTATTCACGGTCATCAAGTATTTTGGCAGTGCATATCTAATATGGTATGGCTTAAAATTATGGCAATCCGGTTCTATACAATCGGGTATTCCCCTAAACGCCTCGTCAGGTAAATTCAACTTCCTGAGCGGCTTATCAATCACCTTAGGAAACCCAAAGGTAATCCTTTTCTACTTAGGCTTTCTTCCCACTTTCCTTGAACTCGATAAGCTCTCTACTGTTGATATTGCTATTATTGTTTCCTTTGTGCTTGCTTCAGTTTTACTGTTTTATGCATATACGGCATTTCATGCCAGACAACTGTTTGAAAGTAAAAAAGCCAATCAGAACATAAACAAAATTGCAGGCACTGTAATGATCGGTACCGGTTCGGCATTACTATCAAAAACATAAGCCTGCCTTTAACCCGGCTGCTGATAACTCGCTTCTCAACCTAGACTATCCCAGAATTTATCTGCCCCCTTATTTGATACCATTATTAATAGGGATAATTTTGTAAAAAGAATTGACGCAACTATTCAAATTATAGAGAACGGTACCGCATCCAAATAAAAAGCGACCTTTTAAATTAAATAAATATAACTTCACGCACCAAACAATGTCATCCTTCTATGAAAGGTAGTCACTTTCAACTGCGAATCAGCAATTTCTTTTCATCAATCAACAAAACAAAAAAGTATTAAGAGCGCAATATATGTTGCATATTTAGCAATATATATCGCGACAAACTTTATTTTTTGTGCTATAAATATAAACTGATCATTAATTAAACGTTAAAAACATATTTATCGCTTATAAATGATCCTTTGCTAAGAGCAAACTCCGGGAAACCTGAGGGCGCAGAGCCACGAGGCTAAATCCATTCAGGACAAGCCAGTCGAGCCGCCAAAGGAATATAAATCCTTTGGCGGCTTTTTTTGTTTTTACATATTAAAATTTTATGATTGGGAGGGAAAAAATGAATAAGCGCGCTTTGATAAAGAAACAGTTGAGTACATTCTTTTACCTTCTGGCTATTGCTATGGCCCTAAACCTGACCGCTTGTGGCGGCGGAGGGGGGGGGTGGCGGAGGGCCTGCCCCACCCTCAATTGATCCGCCACCAGGCTCAGGAGCCACGCTCACATCAATTGCTATTACGCCTCAAGGCTCTGTTGTTAAGGTAGGCGAAACCCTTCAATTATATGCCATAGGTAATTATAGTGATGGTGGTCAGCTAGATCTTACGAGTGAAGTTACATGGCTTGGCAGCACTTTAAATGGAATTACCTTTTCCCCCACGGGCTTGGTAACTGCCCATACTGCTACTTTTTCCAGTTCTCGTATTACCGCTACGCATGTCAGCAGTGGACTCTCAGATATCAAATTTGTCTACGTGTCAAGCTACGGCCTGGAAGGCAGTATTGACTCACCTGCCGTCATTACGGAAGATGTGGCACACAATGGAGAGGTAAACTTCGGTGGCCCGTCTGTTAATGGTTACAGTTATTATACGGTAAATGTCACTCCCGATAATGCCTATTATTTCTTCCTTGAGAATCTAAGCAGAGACGTGAGTCTTAAGATCTATGATGATGCAGCCTTTAGCAACGTGGTATGTACATCAGACAAGGGTGGAACTGCTGATGAGCTTTGCGTTGCAATTGCGCCGGTATCGGGTATTTTCTATATTATTGTCGATGGCAACGGGACAAGGGACACATCAGACCGGGGCGCCTCTTACACACTGACGGTTCGACCCGGCTACATGGATGAACCTGCTTCAGATAATATAATTGTTCCTTTAAATACTCCCTATAACGGCCAAATAGGGCGTTATGTGTACGATGATGAGGCATTCACTCCATTGATGTATGGTATCAGTTTTTATGAAATACCGGTTACTCCTACCGGACGATATACGGTGAATATTACCAGTCTCACAGGTGATGTAGAAATGGTGGTTTTATCTTCCATAAGCGAAGTTTTGTGTGCTTCCAACAATGCAGGGACAGCTGATGAAGCATGTTCTTTCCAGACTGAAAGGACGCCCGCTTATATCCGTGTTGATGAAGTCAATACTCTTGTCGGCGCCTCTTATACCTTGACTGTAACTGAAGATCATGGGGCATACATCAGTGAAGGAACAGTCGTATCACCAATAGACATAACAGGATCAATGCCTTACCACGGACACGTGGGAGGCATAAATAGCTACTATAGCGTAAATGTGACACCAAACCAGTCTTATGAAGTTCGGGGAAGTGGTCTCGATGGTGAGTTAGGACTATATGCAGGTAATATTTCTAATTTTAATTCCTGGGATTGCAGTGATTTCTCCGGGAGCAATCCTACAAAAGATGTCGTTTGTCGATTCGAACCCGCTACAACTTCGACTTTATATATAAGAATGACCCCTAATGGAGGAATTGGAACCGAATATTTCCTAAATGTCACTTCCACTGCTTATACGGCAGAAAACACTACTTTATTGGAAACACCCGATAAAGACACTCCCTATGCAGGTCAGGTTGATGATACATCTTCTCAATATGAAATTCCTGTTAACACCGGTAAACTGTATCGAGTCGGGCTTTCCACCGTTAGTGGTGATATTACGCTCAATGTTTATGACGACATTGGTCATACTGCCTTGTTATGCACATCGAATAACACCGGTATTGTTGATGAATATTGCCTTACGGAACCATCAGTGCCGTCGGGTACAAATATTTATGTGGAAATTATAGGGAGCACCTATGGTTCAAAGTTTAACTTGACCGTTGATCGGGTCTACCGGCAGGAAGGAGGGTGTTCAAAATTCTGTGTCAATTTAACCAAAGCTGATATATTCAGCTAAAAAAGGAGAATTGACATGAGTAAAGAAGAAAGTAGTTTTGATTTT
>JAOUBX010000029.1 GCA_029860075.1 Deltaproteobacteria bacterium
AGCTAAAATCTGTTTGCAATCCCCATAGAGATAGAGTATAGATGTAACATTAAATCCAGCGGCTAAGTTCAACCTCATTTTATCTGTTAATGCCGCTGGCACTACAGATAAAACGCTAATTGTTATGCGTAAGAAACAGAAATGAATTTACTTATATCTAAAATACTCGAACATGATCAAAATGGAGTTCTTGAATTAATTACAGCTAATCCTGAATTATTAAATCAAGCAAGTGAGAGTAATAGATCACCAATTGAAGTAGCAAAAGCAACGGGTAATCCATATATTTACGTAACATTACTGCGTCATTATGAACCTAATCATAAAATTGAAGAAAATTGGTATGAATTATTAACAGAATATATAAGTCAGATATCTAATGACTGGATATGTTCAAGCTGGAATAAAGACATTGAATATGAGATTTGGCATGCCATAAAAGGTAATCCTTTTTGCATCAGTGGGTACGATGAATTTGCAGATTTGACCCCTGAAATCAAAAATGATTTAGAATATTTATCATTAAAAGTCGATGGCTGGGCAATATTTGAGGAAAATCAAGTTGTGCCAATTGAAAAATGGAATGCTCTTTATAATGAGTGGCTACATCAAAAATACGCATAACAAGACAAAGATAAATAATAATAAGGGGTCGCCCATTAGAAGTACCCCTGTTAATGGCAAAATGTATCTGTTAGCAAGAAAAAAGGACGATCCATCCGCATCAAGTGCATTCCTATTGATCAAGCTGTAAATAAAATAACCCGGATTCCGCATTTCTTCACCCCCGCTACCTGCTGATCAAAAGGAAAAGAAAACTATCCCCTTTTTCTCAGTCTGAGAGGCAGACAAAAAGTCCAGGGTCAGTGGCAGTTGTACTGCATGGTTCATAATATTGAGAAATCAGACAATATATTCTTGAAAAAAGGTAATGATTGAGATAAAGATAAGTTATTAAATTTAATTATTGGCTGTGGTGAGGGGAGTTCTACAAACAGGGTTTTTCTACAGTCTCGTTATCAATCGAAGAAACAACATGCCTAAGAATAAAGTTACCGGAAGTTGCCTCTGCAAGAAGGTGACATATGAAATCAGAGGCGATATTGGTATATTCCATTATTGTCATTGCTCGCGATGCAGGAAATTCACTGGAAGCGCATTCGCTTCAAATCTCATGGTTGATCCAAATGATTTTAGCTGGGTAAATGGTGAAGATTACATTGGAAGATTTGAACTAAACGGGGCTAAACACTTTGCAACGTCATTTTGCAAGAAGTGTGGGTCATCCTTGCCCTGGTTGGAGAAGAAAGGTAAGGTAGTAGTCATACCAGCTGGCACACTTGATGGAGACCCTCAAATCAGGCCATCTCAAAATATATTTTGCGGCTCACGAGCCAGTTGGTATAAAGATACAGACTCACTACCAAAACATGAGGAACTTCCACCTAAAAAAAATTAAACAATTGCTAACCCCGCCACTGCAAGGGACTTGCTGGTAGGAGTGTTGAATCGAATTTGTTGCTTTCTAAAATCTTAATTCCAGTTCAGAGGATTTGCTCTTAACCCGCACTCCCCTGAGCTAAAGCGATGGTTGCAGTCAAAAAATAGAAAATGAAAGTAATTGATAAAAGAGAATGGAAAAAATGGTGGGGCAATAAATTCCTTCGGAAGAAATTTAGGGATGAAATATTTTATAAGGTACTGTTTGATGACATTTCATTTAATAATCTCATTTTTTATGACTGTATATGGGAAAATTGCCATTTCAAAAATTGTCACATAGGTTTTAATACTCACTATTACAATTGTAAGTGGATAAATACAAAATTTACTGGCAAATATTCCGGGTTCAGCGATGGCAGGTTTGAAAGCTGTGAATTCACTAACGTAACCATTCAAAGCGGCTTAATGCATAATCTCAGATTCCGGGATTGAAAGTTTAGTGGTAAATTTAAGAATCTTATATTTATAGGGAACAAAGGAGGAAACCCTAAAGAAATTACTGAATTTCATAATTGTGACCTTAGTGCTGTTATGCTTGACAATGTCAGCTTTGTAAGTGGAGTAGACTTTTCTTCTGTTTGTTTACCAAAGAAGGGTATTCGGGTTTTTAATAATGCCGGTGGCGATTTTACCAATGCCCTGTTTAAAAAGAAAACAGAATTGGATGAAGAAAACTTTATTCCATTGGAGGTATTGGCGGAGGTGAGCAAAGACCAAGAGATAGAGGTTGTTGACATTTTAACGTTAAATCATTTGTTTTCGAAAAGACCTCTAGGCCTTGAGGCGTTTGAAAAAATAGCAAGTGAATTTGAGATGCCCAACCAGCCACTGCAAGGAACTTATTAACAGGGCGTTTGATTTGAACGTAGTTAATTTAAAATTATTTTTAAAGCTCAAAGGTCTTGCCTTTAACCCCGCAAGCCCCTCAGCTATTTTGTTATATTGCTAAAAAACGATAATGGATATTACTTTAGCCAATATTGAAGATTCGGAGCAGATTTTAAGCCTCCAGAAGCTGGCATATCAAAGTGAGGCAGCAATTTACCAAGATTACAGTATTCCTCCATTGACACAGACCATTGAAGAGATAAAGGGAGAATTCGAAAATCTGGTTTTTCTCAAAGCTATTTATGGAAAAGACATACTTGGATCAGTGAGGGCATACTCTGACAGTGATTCCTGTTTTATAGGCCGATTAATTGTTCATCCCGAATGGCAAGGGAAAGGTATTGGAAGCAAGCTAATGAATGCTATAGAAGTCTATTTTTACGGTGCGCAAAGGTATGAATTATTTACAGGAACAAAGAGCATGGGGAATGTACGTCTTTACAAAAGACTGGGGTACAAGCCATTCAAGGAAGAAATCGTAAATGAATCCGTTTCATTGATTTATATGGAAAAAACGGGAAGTACAATAACATAACAGTCGCATCAACTCGGACCGGCAATTCCGCTGCGCTCCATTTCCATCCGGTCATGGGGAGCATTAGCCATAAAAAACAGGAAGTATCCATGGAAATAGCTACCGCACTAATAATAGTTTCTATTGCAATAATGAGTATATTTCAATTGAATAGGGTATCTTCGAAGGTAAATATTAAACTAGGTGATAACGCATATTTAAATAATCATGCCAAATATCAGGCATCTCTATTATTGCTATCATTCATTGTTCTATTTTTTGTATATTTACAAAACCCTCAAAACTTTTGGTTGTTTTTCTCAAGTGGAGATTTATCCGCTCATGCTGAACCAGTCAGGTGGTTTGGTATTGGTGAAAATAAAACATGGATATTTGCAGGATTATATTTAAGTATAATTATTACGCTTGGAACATTTAGTTTTGTATATATTCAGTTCAGGAAATTAAAAGTACATTTTAAAGAACTTTCACCGTATATATTTTGGATTATAATTTTTTCTTTAACAAATTCATTTTCAGAAGAGGCTATTTTTAGGTTAGGGCTGGTTTCACCTCTATATGGCGTACTTGATACAAGTAATATCATTCTAATATCAGCCGCTTTTTTTGGGCTTGCTCATTTTGGAGGAATGCCGCACGGATTAATTGGCATGTTAATGGCTGGCTTTCTTGGTTGGTTTCTTGCCAAATCAGTTATAGAAACAGAAGGTATTTTTTGGGCATGGCTAATACATTTCATACAAGATGTGGTAATTTATATCGGCTTTATGTTAAGTAATATTTCTAGCGGGCGGATGGTTGAAAATGGCTAATCGGGTAGCCGGGAGGAATGAATCCCCCAGTCCCCAATTACCTACTACTTTTTCAAAGGCGGACTAAAAATGGGAACCCTTATCTCTTACTGAATTAATCCTTGATAATTTCCTGTTCTCTATTATCAATTTTCAATTAATCACCAGCAACCCGTTTCAGTTTTTTAACCCTCAACCGGCAGTTGCCTTTTGGTTTGCATCGGGATTAATATTCATGTATACATGTAAACATAATTAAAGAGAACTTGAATTAAGGCAGGATAAATTATTGCAATTAAACTTCGAGTGGGATCCGCGCAAAGCTGTTATTAATAAAGAAAAACATAGAGTTACTTTTGAAGAAGCATCGTCCGTATTTCTTGACCCAATAGCAATAACCATATATGATGAAGATCATAGCATGGAAGAAGAAAGATGGATTACGATGGGATTGTCTACAAAAAACAGTTTGCTCGCTGTCTGCCATACTTACAAGGAACAAGGAAGGAATTCAGCTACTATAAGATAATTTCCAGTCGAAAAGCGACAAGGAACGAAGAAAGACAATATGAGGCATAAGGAAATGAAAAAAGAATATGATTTTTCTAAAGGAGAAAGAGGAAAGTTTTCCAGACCTAATGCGCGCCTTAACCTCCCTATTTACCTGGAGCCGGAAACACTTGCATTTGTGGAGAGAATAGCCGCGAAGAAAAAGATAGACATGTCGCAAGTTGTCAATGATCTTATCAAAACGGACATGCAGATTATTGATTACAGCAAATAATTTCTCTCTCAATATTTATTCAAAAAATTATTCCCACCGATAGATTTTTTTCAGAGCATTATTCATATTTCACCTAATTAACATTTGACCAACATATCTTTCCACGTACAACGGGGCCAGACCAATTTTTATTTTAAGTTATATTTAGCGTGCGCCATGCGCTCGATTATCAGGGTTCTCTTACCAATCTGTTAATGAATGCTTTCATGAACACGGCGCGCACTACGAAGCCGGCAAAGAGTTAAAATATGATAATGTTAAAATTGGCAGGATGCTGACCCGCTTAAGGAAAGAGAAGGGGCACAGCACGTACCGGCTTGCCATAGAAAATTCAGAACTTCATCTGCAAAGCAGTGATGCGACAGATCAAATAAATTACGCATTATCAAATAAAAGTGTCAACTTATTTTACAATTCGACTTTTGGACAAAGAATCACAATGACAGTGTAATGTCTATACCTTTGCTAAAGTAAAGCCCTTCAACTGCACAATAAATATTCTAAAGACAAATGAGAGTGTCATCTTTTTTTACACTTTTCACAAATACGCTGGAAGCTTTTTTTAAAAAATCCCGCCAATTCAAGCGGTTATGATTACGGTACGAAAAATGCATCATACCTGCGCCACAAGATAGCTGTTGAGATTACATAACGGCCAAAATTAAAGTTGAAGGAGTTAAATCATGAAACAACAGGTAAGAGCAGTACTTTTTGCAGTAATATTGGGATTAAGTGGATGGTCTGGTGCAGCGAATGCCGCCCTCATCTTCTCGGATGTAAGCATGACGAGTAATTCCGTTACCTTTACCGTTAATGGTGATATGAGTGGGTATACAATTCCTTCCATAATACCGAACACCTTCGAAATATTATATACGGGAGATATATGGGCGGGAGTCACGGGTTATACAGCGAACACATGGTCAAACACGGTTTTTGACGGTATGACGATACAAAGTAGCGGCAATACAGGCGATTACGATTACTCAGGTCCCAATCGCCCATACACATGGACGCAATATACCACCGACCTGGCGGCGGGGATAGCAACGTCCCGCCAGGTAACGGTTACCTTTGGTGACGCTTATTTGAACCCCGACTTCACTGCAGGTGAGATGGTGTTCATCTGGGGAACCGAGGGATACGCTCATACGGAATTGGGACGATGGGACGGCAGCCAGCCGGTGCCTGAACCGGCAACGGTAGTCTTATTAGGCAGCGGATTGGCCGGGCTGGCTTTCATACGACGTAAGGGAAGCCGCAAATAGCTAACCATCCTGAAAAAAGGGGGTCCTGTATGAGTATACAGGCCCCCACTTTTTACACCTTTTCCCCCCTCATTTTTAAAATATTTTTTTTCTTCCCTGTCAAAAAAAGAAAATACACTTTTTTTCTTGCAAGTGTATGGTATCTTTAATAGAACGGTCGGGTAAACTGGAAGGGGGAAGGAAATGGGGAATTCATTAAAGCTCGATTGTAATTAAAGGCCCGCACCTGGATTGATTCAGGTTGTGGGCTTTTTACTGTTTAAAGGGAGGGGATTCAGCTTAATTCAAAAATAGCGATCACTTTACAAACACAGTAATCCCGGTAGAAAGTGAAAAAAGGAGGTATTTTCATGAAAAAAAACATTCCCATGCACTTGTTTCTTTTTCTTTTCCTGTTGTCTGGATGCGCTCACAGTTTAACCATACATGAGCCGGCCGATGGGTCAATATTCGTCGAAGGCTCGACTATTCATCTGGAAGCCGAGATCCGGGGAGGGGAGTCCGGTTGTGGCGGGGAAGACTGCAATTGCGCCCATTGGTGGTGGACATCAGAAGCTTCAGACCTGGGGCTCGATAAAAGTAACGGCACAGAAGTTTCTTATTGCCGGTATACCTGGGAACTCCCTGCTTCTACTCTTGGTGTGGGAAATCATAGAGTTACTATTCATGCTGATCAGACAAATTACAGGGAGACGAGAGAGAGTATTGGCATTATTATTCAGCCCTGACGCTAATCATATTTCTTCATCCCAGCTGAACCTCGGCCACATTAAGCGACTTCCAGTCCCTTATGCCGATGCCCCGCTCTTCACCCATTTTCAGGTAGGGAATCTCATCGGCTTTAAGGTCAAGAAACTGTAGCGCCCAGCTATCGATAGCAACCTCATCAAGGCCTGCCATGATGGTGTTTTCGATGGACACATCGGAAAGATTACCCCCTGTGGGGCCGTTTCGTTTAAGCACCCGGGTGGCATCCATGACGGTGAGGGTGGGCCTTACGGCGGATGCAAGGTCGGCAATGGAGGTATTGATATCCTGGTGCAGCTGGTTACGCCTGCCCCCGAGGACACCGTACCAGTTCTTCATGGCAAGGGTTGCCTTGCTCAGTGAATGGTGCTTGAGAGCGGGTATGTTGATTATCTTATCGACTTTATGATAGTGAGCGAAGACGGGCCATACCTTTAGGAGTTCCCCCTTCATATCGGTCTGGATAAAATCGTTGTCCGAAGGGTAGGCAATTTTTCCTCCCCGCTGAAGGGTTGCCTTTTCGATGCCTGAACGGGCGAAGGTACGGTAAGGGTCATTGATTGAAACGTCGGTCACCATGACGCCGGAGGCGCGGGCCTCGATACATAATTTCACAACAGCGCCCACGACAAGGGGATTGGTATTGGCTGCCTGCTCGGGCTGACGGTCCCAGGCGGCATTGGGTTTAATAAGAACAGAGTCTCCCGGTGTAATGAAACGGGCCATTCCACCCAGCTTTTCCATAACGCCTCTTACCATTTGCTCAACATCGGTCCCCCTTGCAACGGCAAGGTCAGGATAAAGGGTCGATGGGGCTATTCTAAAATCCTTGAAGCTGTATATCTTTTCAGCCTTTTCCCTGACCGGAACATCACTGTAAAAAAGATAGCCCCAGACACCGGTAGCCGCTACGGCACTGCCGGTAATAGCTGCCTTTTTGATAAAGGTTCGCCGGTCTATGGCCCCTTCTGCTTTATCATTCTTCGAAGTCATTATTTTTCCAACAGCTCCCTTAAAAAAATCTCATCAACGCCACCTTCGTCCATGCCATAAACCATAAAAAACTGCCCATTTCCCGGCAGGAGAAGCCAGTCTCCCTCAAAGGGGTCTTTAACATGATAGTAAGGGCTTTGCCCCAGCATTATTTCTTCATAATCTATCTCTTCATTTTTCAAAAATCCGAGAAGGCGTAAAACCCTTTTATCAAGCTCTTCTCTATCTCCTTCCATAAGGGCGACAGTGAGTTGTTTGCTCCCTATAAGGTAGTCTTTTTCAAATACATTATTTAAAAAATCAATGCCACGATAGGCCTCTTTAAAGAAGCGGAGCGAAGCGGCAATTGCTTTGGTTTCGGGAAAGCGTTTAAGCTGGGGGATTTCCGTTTTTAGTTCCCCCATGGCTTTTTCAATCATGATGGCCATAGATTCTAAGGGCGCGCCCCCGGTAAAGGCGCTGACCTTTACGTAATAAGGCCCTTTTGAAAAAGAGAGCATACGGGGAGAGACAAAGCCCATAAAACCCCTGTCGATTTTTGTAAAGTCATCGGAAATTTCCCCCATGAGGGCGCCAAAGGCATTGGCGGCTGTGCCCATGTCGTAAACATCAGCCGTGCAGCAAACCTTATCTGCCGGTTCTCCATATTCGGCAACGGCAAGGCTTTTAAAGCCTGCCGAGATAAAATATTCGGCATGACCGTTGATGTGTTCGTAAAGATTATCTTTTGTAAAAATCCTCACCCTTCCTTGCCGCGCCATAGCGCCTTCTTTTTCAGGGAAAAAAGACAGCAGGGGTGAGCTCTCTTCTTCGCTTTTGCTGAAATCAATCAGGCCCGGGTCATAACGCCGGCCATCCATGTAGATAACAGTCGCTATAAGAGGAAGAAGCAGAAGGAGGAGATACCTATAGAGCATTGTAGATGGTTGGGATTCAGCAGACACGGGGCCTCTTTTTTATTTGACACTGATTGGTTATGATAATTCTTGATAGTCTTTAAAATAATAAAATGTCATTTCGACCAAAGGGAGAAATCTTCAGAGTTACTTAATCCAATAAAAAAAATTTCTCTCTCTAGTCGAAATGACAAATACAGGAAACATCATCTGTGAAAATCATGACTAATCAGTAAAAATCTGTGTCCAAATACTTTCAAACAGAGCTTACACCTTCAAACTCAAGTCCTCATGTGCCCGCCTCAACATGGAAGCCACAGGAAGACCATAAGGACAGGCCTTTTCACAGGCATCATCTTCACAGCTTACACAACATTCAGCGTTACCATCAAGTTTAGCGTAACCCTCCATGGCCCTCTTTTCCATACCATAATTTTCAAAATACATCTGGTAGCGCAGAATGGTCGCAATCCCGGCGCCCGAGGGACAACTGCCGACACATTCTCCACAGCCCGTACGACAATAGCTGCTGCTGTATTTTGCTTCATATTTTTTTAATACCTCGGCATCCGCTTTGGTAAGATTCTTTCCCGAGGCCTGCAGGTATTCACCCATATCGCCAACAGACTTGATGGTAACGACAAGTCCATCCACTTCAGAATGGCTAAGAACCCACTTTAAAGCCGCCGGGGCAAAGGACTGCCCTTTTGAATCAAAGTCGGACTCCTTGGCGCCTGCAAGTGTTTTCATGGCTACAACACCGACGCCTCTTTTTTTTGCTTCCCTGATGACATCGGGCAATTTGGGGAATTTCATAAAATTGAAGGCAGGCATGATCATGTCGTAGTGGCCTGATTTAACAGCGGCCATTAGAAGCGCTTCCATATTGACCGGACCATGAGATGAAGCAGCCAGGTATTTTATTTTTCCCTCTTTTTTAAGTTGATCGACAGCGGAAAGAAGGTTCTCATCGAGCAGGCGTTTTTTCTCATCTTCGACTGTATCACCCATTTCCCCGAGGGCATGAACAAAGCAAAAATCGAGATAGTCCGTATTGAGCCGACTCAGGCTCCCCTCTACGACTGATATGTACTCTTTTTTTGGACTGCCTGCTTTGAGATGAGCCGGATAGGAAGGAGGATTGCAGAATTTGGACGCGATGATCATCTTGTCACGTTTTTTAAGCTTCTTTATGGCCTGGCCCAGAACCTTTTCACTTTTGCCGTAATCTGGCGCCGTATCGAAGTAGTTAATACCGCGATCCATAGCGCGGGCAATGAGGGAAGCGGAACTGAGCTTACCGCAGCCAAAAGAAATGTCACTCATTTTTAGCCCTGTTTTGCCTATCTCCTTATAGGCTTTGACCGATGCCTTGCCAGCCGCTGCACTCTTTCCCGGAAGACCTAAAGCTGCCGCCCCACCCGCTGCCGCCACCCCTTTCAGAAAATCCCTGCGTTTCATAACAGACCTCCTTTATAACCTCTATAGGGTTAATCTAAACATAGCAATAACTGCTACATAAAAAAGCTATCGGACAAAGGATGCCATGTCAAGGCAAATGATCTTTACCTTATGGTCTTCCCACACCCTGCCCCTGGTTTTAAAAACCTGGCATAACGTGCCTTTTTGTCAACCTCGCTACAAGCTTTGCCGAGATATAGGAGCCAGAGCCGGATCAAGTCTGGTCAGGAAGTTCTGAATAGTTTTGACGATGGTGCGGCTTAATAAACTTTTTTCTGATTTTGCGGATTTTGAGAACATTCAGCCCGCAAAGGAGCGACATGATCATGGCATATATAAGAGGGAGCATATGAGAGAGGCCGGGGTTTTGCTCCCGCAGTGCTCCCTCATGGGGTATCAATAGATGAAAGCCGGCAAGATAACATACCATGAGAATACTTAAGGAAAAACCAATCTTGTCAAGCTTGAGTACCGTTTTTAATTGCACTTTCAATTGCCCCCCCGTAACAAAAGAATTAACATCGAAATATACACAAAAAAGCCCGATTCCCAACAGAAGGGAACGGACCTTGTTATTTAAGCTTTTATCTTACATATAAAGCCTGTCTTCACGATTAAAGTTGTCTGCCTGAATCCATAATAACGAACTTATCAATTCAGGCTTTTGTCTGTCAAGTACTTTGCCGCACAGGAACTGATTTCGATGGTCTATTCTTCATCACCCTCCGTCAGGGTCAGTTCCCAGAGATCGTTTATCCGGTCATAGCGGATAATATACAGGCAGCCATCTTCTGCTTTTATCTTGAAATATTCATGATCTTCACCGTACCACCTGTCAAGGATATCTACCACCTCAAGGCGTTTTTCATCCAGCCTGATAGCCAGAGGCCTTTCATTCGCCTTATGACCGCTATAGGCCTCTACAGCAATAATCATTAAACAAGATACCCGGATTATCCGCCGATGAACCGGAGAACCTTTTCCAGGTTCTCCCCAGGGCTGTTTTGAATGCTCGTTATGTTGTCATCTTTTACTTCATCACCACTGTGGAAATGGTTGGGAAAGGTTGACAACTTTTTATGTAGGGGCGCTGTATCTATTCTTAAGGTAATGCTATCCTGTTCCCATGAAAAAACATATTCCTCAGCGCTCGGGTAAATTATTTGCAAGTCAGGCCCCGACTTAAGTTTCACTTGAATACCATCATAAAGAAACTGCGGTTCTCCATCAAGAAGCGAAGCCAGTTCATTATTTAATAATTCTACCAGGTCTTCATGAATAGAACTCATATTACGCTTCCTCCAGTATCTTTTGACACTTTTCCCTCATCGGCTCAAGTTCCTTAGTAATGGCTTGTACCGCAAGATAGTGATCGTAGGCCGGATGCTCACTAATTTCTCCACTTTTAATCTTATCAAGCAGTTCATCGGTTCTTCCCAGGTCATAGGGTTCAAGCAAACCGGCACGGTGCTCCCTGAGTGCAAGCATTTCATTGTAAACGCCGGAAAGCTTTGTTTTCAAACCTGTTTCAATATCATCAAAAAAATCCCTCATTCTTTTATCCTCCAATCATCTTAATAATTTCATCAAATGTCTTGATTTCTCCGCCATATTTTTTTATAAATGGCCTGGCCGACTCCCTGTCGGCAAAGGGTGCAAAGGTCGGGCCCATAGAACCCTGAATAGAGGCGCCAACAACGTAATAAGCCTTTTGCGCATCAATCCAGCTTCCCACCGGTTTTTCCCAATCCGTAGTTGCTGTATTTTGTACAAATAGGGCCGCTACCTGTGCCTCTTTACCCGGTTCGGCATAAACGTAAAAGAGCTCCTTCGTTTCGCAGAAAAAGACTTGTTTTCCATCTGCTTTGTATACTATTTGTGCCTTTGGCCCCGGATAATTACCAACAATCATCCCGTCAAGTGCACACTCCTCAATGCCCGATATCTTTCCGGGCTCAATGACAACCTTTTCTTTCTTCTCTTCCTCACAGGCAGTCAAAAAGGATAATAAAGACAAGAGAACAATAACACTCTTTTTCATCAGCAATTCCTTCGTCTGAATATAAAATATCCTGCAAGAAGCGGCCAGATTATCCAGATAAACATTCCACCATAGAGGAAGGGCTGGCTAAAAGCCTTTCCTTTCGTAATCGTAGCAAGTCCATAGGCAGTCTTTACACTCTCAATGGAGGCTAGATTTAAAAGTCTGAAAAGATCGGCAGGGTTGGCATAAAGAAGTGCCGAGAAAAGAAATGTGCTTATCTTACCTTCAGTGGCAACAAGAATACCGATGAGTACCAGATCAAAGATGAGGACAAAGAAAAACCAGAAGAAAATTACCCATCCGATTGCTTTTGAACGTTCTTTTACCATGACAGAAATCATGAGAGCAAGGCTTAAAAAGGCCAGGCCCAGCAGGATAGCTGAAATAATAAAAAAGATGTAATCACTGATATGTTCCGTACCCGATTTCCAGGCGATAATGGCGCCTGCAATTCCGAAGCCGGCTACGGTAGACGTAACAATAGAGAGAGAGAGGCCGATAAACTTGCCAAGATATAGCTCAAACTTGTTAATGGGCATGGTCAGAATAAGTTCCAGCGTCTTTCCCTCTGCTTCACCGACGACCGTATCAAATCCGAGGGTCAGCGCTATAATAGGAATGAGGTATGTAACCAGGCTGGCAAGGCTGACGATGGTAACATCAAAGCCGCCGAATCCCGTTTCTCCCCTCGGCGAAAAACCGAAGTAGGAAATAGCAAGGGCCATTACTGCCAGGATAAGGGAGACACCTATTATCCACCGGTTCCTGATACTATTTTTAAATTCCTTGACGGCTACCGTTGAGATTAGGACCGGTGACATTAAACCTCTCCTCCCATGGCATAACCCATAAAAACATCTTCCAGGGAAGGTTCATGAAACTCTATATCGGCTATCAAATGTCCTTCTTTCATGAGTTCCTTGAGAAGCACCATCTTGCTTCCGTTGGGACAATTAACAAGAAGGAGGTTCTCTTTTAACGAAGCTATCTCTCCCCCGGCCTTTATGGCTGCCTCTTTGACGGCATGAACCTTATCCTTCACAAAAACACGTACGGTGGATCTCAGCCCAAGAGCAGCTCTAAGTTCCTTTACACTTCCTGAAGCGAGAAGCTTTCCTCCTCCGATAATACCAAGGCGGTCGACGCGGTCCTGAATTTCCTTTAATATATGGGATGTTAGTACGATAGTTACCTCCCGTGCCTTAACGTCATTCAATATATTGTAAAATGCGCCGATCCCTTCAGGGTCAAGACCGGTTGTCGGTTCATCGAGAAAAAGGATTTCCGGTTTGCCGAGAAGCGCCTGGGCCAACCCTATGCGCTGTCTCATCCCTTTTGAATATTCTCCCACCTTCCTTGTGGCCGCTTCCGTCATGCCTACAAGATCAAGCAGTTCAGAGACTTCACTCTTTGGGGCACCTTTTAGCCTGGCATAAAAAAGGAGTGTTTCAAGACCGCTTAAATGATCGTAAAAAGCAATATTCTCCGGGAGGTAGCCTGTGTGTGCCCTTACTTCCCGGCTCCAGACTTCAGATACATCGGTTCCCATCACCCTGATCGTTCCCGTTGTCGGTTTAAGAAGTCCTAAAAGCATCTTGAAAAGCGTCGTTTTACCGGCGCCGTTTGGCCCGATAAGACCGAAAAGCTCCCCCTTTTTTATGGCAAAGGAGACCCCCTTTACGGCCTCCACGTGGCCGTAACTTTTACTTATATTTTCTACATCAATGATTAACTCTGCCAACCCATTTTCTCCATTCATTGTTTACCGGTCTCATGAGCGGCGCATCATCAACTATCCCTTTTTGTCTCAAAATGGGGAACTGGCTTTCAGCCATCCTTAAGGTCTGAACAGCAGGACTGTTAAACAGCAGTTTAATCATGGGGTAGGCCCATATGAGCCGCTCCATGACGGTATTGGCTTCATAAGGCTTGTCACCCTTGCCGTTACCATCGATATCCCAACCCATGTAATCACTCCAATAGTTGCCTTTCCCCTCATAAGTCCACTTTTCATCCTTCATACCTACATATTTAACCTGGGTCTTGTTTCTTATAAAAGAATTGTCGTAGACCTTATTGTCTTCAGACCCCGCCCAGACATGGGACCCGATGTCATTTCCCACGACAATGTTCTCCCATATTTCATTAAAAAGGGAATTGTAAATGAAGAGGCCTTTTTCATTGTTGGCCAACACGTTTTTGTGTACTTTCGTCTTGAAAATATCCCTGAAAAGAAGTCCGAATTCGGTGTTATCATAAGAGTAATTCGATTCAATTTCAAGTCCTTTGGAAAACATTATGGCAAGACCTGCCTTATTATTGTATGTTACGTTGCCTTCGACCCTGTTGAAGTCAGCATACATGTAGTGGATGCCATATCTTAAATCGTGGATTTTATTGTTCTTTATAAGCGTCTTTCTCGTAATAGAGACCAGGATTCCATCTCTGGCCCCTTCCACATGGTTAGCTTCAACAACACCATGTTTTACGTTCCAAAGGTGTATACCATTACCCCGCTTTTGCGATATGAGTCCACTGCGCCCTTTAACATGATTGTTGATGATTTTCACGCTTTTGGCACCATTCGCCCATATACCGAAAGCACAATCTTCAACAAGGTTATTTCTTATTTCACTTTTTTCAGCTTTTCCTTCTATGAATATGCATGAATCATCCTCGGCCAGGTCACCGCCACTTCGGATTACGCGGAAAGAATCAAGAATAACATGGGGGGATTGAATGATAATCGTATGTCCCCTGCCGCCGCCATCAATGACAGGCATATCAATGCCCCTCAAAGTGACCTGCTTATTAATAATAAGGTTTTCAGGGTATGTACCGGCACTTACTTCAATGGAGTCGCTGTCAGAGGCTGCTTCTATTGCCTCCTGAATAGTCTCATAGGAATGTCCTTTACCTACTTTTAAAGTGGCGGCCTTCGCTTCAAGGAGGGAAATACAAAAAATGAGGGGGCAAAGATATATCCATGCCCCCCTTATTTTCTTGAGATTCAGCATTTATGCTTTCAGGCAGAGCCTTTCTTTTTCTTTACTAGCGGTGGGCACTTGTCCATATCAACAAAGTTTTCCTCACAATCAAGACAATAGAGACATTCTCTCATGTTGATTTCTCCCTTTTCATTAATTGCACCTGAACCACACTCTTTTGCACAGATATTACATTTTGTGCAGAACTCCCTCCTCTTTATTCCGAAGAGGCTCAATGTGGAGGGGATCGCAAGACCTGCTCCGAGAGGACAAAGGTACTTACAGAAGAACCGGTAATTGACAAGACAAAAGGCAAGAAGAAGGAAGAAGTAGAATACATAATACCACTCCCTGTTGAGTCCCACAAGAAAGGCCGTCTTGAAAGGTTCAATCTCGGCATAGCGCTCAGCCATTTCCATAGAGTAGAAGGAAAGGCCAAGGAGGACAAGGAAAATAACATACTTGAGATACATAAGCTTGCTGTGTACCTTGTATGAGAATTCAAACTTTAATTTATTTGGGACAATGGTGTGGAATATTCTGTAGGCAAATTCCGTCAGCGTTCCATAAGGGCAGAGCCATCCGCAAAAGATCCCTCTTCCCCAGAGGATAATAGATATAGCGATGAACCACCAGAGAATAAAGATCATAGGATCGAGAAGGAAGAGGCTCCAGTCAAAGTTTCCAACAAACTTTTGAAGAACCGTAATAAGCTGAGTAACGGAAGGAGCGGCCATTTTGTAGAAACCGATAAAGACAAGGAAAATAGCCATAATGGTATACTTTGTCCATTTGGCTGCCACCCTGTTACGAACGAGTTTTAGTCGCTGAGTAAAGAGAAGAAGGATGATGATGAGAAGAATAATCAGGAATATTTCACTGACAATATTGCTTTTCCAGATCTCTACCCATACCGGTTCATCTTCCTCTGCCACTTTCTCGATAACCATATAGTTATCAGGAAGCTGGTATTCCGATTTAAATACGTTGAATTTTCTTTCGATTGAACCAACAACGTGGGCTGAAAGAAAATTAAAGGCAAAGGGCTCAAAGGGAGAAAATCCTTTTTCCCGAATGATATAAACGCCGCCCTCCTTGAATTCAGGGGCGCCTTCTGCTGCTATGTCGTAGAAATTGTAATAATCAAGATCTCTGAAAGTAAAGTTATTGCCTCTCTGTTCAAATCCGAAGCGCTCAAAAATACCTCCCCGAACAAAACCAGAGCCTTTAAAAGAGGAGACTCCGTTGCTTACAATAACAAAGGCATGTCCCCCTTTTTCTATCTCCTTTTTTACCCATCGATAGTTATTTTTTCCCATCAGGTTGAGGCCGGCCGAAGGCAGGTTAAGATAACCAAAATAAATATCGATCCAGGCCTCTCCCTCTTTGGCCTGCTCATAACCGACTTCATCAGGGTTTACCCGAAGATGACCGAGCAAACCCTTATCAATCAACGCCTTCCAGGACATCGGTGTAAAGTCTTCAATTAAACGGCCCTTGATCCCGGAAACCGCTTGAATTATCCCAACCTGTTCTGCAATGAGACGGGTGCTTTTCATAATAGTCAGGTCCTCGGCAATAACCGTAACAGTAGCGCCACTCACAGCATCGAGGGTCTTTACATTGGGGTCTTCACTGTCACCAAGCTTCGTCTTTGTGCCGACCTTCAGGCCGATATATTGATCTGCAAACCTGGTGAGTTCTTCTTCGGGAATACCAACCATCAAAATAGGTTCACTGTGCTGAATAATTTTGACGCCCTTTATGATTCCCTCCATATCCATGGAGATGAGCGTAACAATCGGTTGCCCCGAATAGGCAGGAATATCTACAATGTCTACGGAGAGAAAAAGGTAGCCTATGGTCTTTTTTGCGCCATCAATGGTTTGATAGGCCTCAATATATTTGGGATTCCCCTTACGCTCTGAAAAGTCCCCGGCCAAAGGCATAAGTTCTTTGCAGGGCACATGCGCGCACAGATCGGGAGCATTAAGTATGTCCGATGAGAGCTTTTTATGGAAGACTCTCGCATTTGATACGGAAACAAACAGGACAAGTGTTAAAACAAGAGAAAGAGAAATAATATGTAATGATTTTTTCATAATTGTCCCCTATCGAAAGTTAACTGTATTATGTTATCAGAAAGCTTTTTGATTCTCAACCAATCAATGGTGAAGTTCACACAAAAAAACACCGCTTACCCCTCAGTTTAATTAGCAACTTCTAAACTATGAAACTAAAGACATCACCAAGAATATCATAAGTGAACACTTACTTACAAGGCAAAAATAACAACGTTCCCGAAAGAAAGGTTCCTGTTATCCTTCATGATACAAATAAAAAAAGGGCGTAAAGAAATAACCTTTACGCCCTTTAAAAAAGCTGCTCCCAGATGATTATTTACTCAACAATCATCCTTCCTCTCATTTCGAGATGAAGCGCATGACAGAACCAGGTACAATAGTACCAGAACATACCTTTTTGGCTGGCCTTGAAGGTAGCCGATACGGTCTCTTGGGGATGCACGCCAAAATTGACATCGTGATTACAAAGAGCGAAGGCATGAGAAAGATCCTCAACTTCGTCATTGTTGGTTACGATAATCTGGACAGTATCTCCCTTCTTCACCTTGAAAGAAGTCATGCCGTATTCGGGGGCAACAGCACTCATATAAACCCTGACCTTATTCTTGCCTTTTCGTACGACTTTATCATCAGCGCCAAGCGTAACATTATCTTCCTTGGCCCACTTCTTGTACTGATCGAACATCTTGTCGTTGGGGTCGTAAATTTTCTTTGGATTGATAAGATCTCTTCTTACGATAACAGCGTCATGTGGCTCAGGGTGAACAGCACCGTCATGAACAAGCCTCATCTTTTTACCTGAAATATCAATGAGCTGATCGTTATCGGAGCGTCTTGGGCCAACATTGAGGAAACGATCCTTGGAGAATTTGCAAAGGGCAACGAGCCACTTTCCGTCAGCATCCTTGGTTTCACCCATAGAGGTATTAAGGTGACCAATCTGGTAGTGAACGTCGATCTTGTCAACAATCGGATTGATCTTCTTCGCCTTTTTAGGATCTTTTTCTGCATATTGCTTGATAGCCGTTTTAATGTTCCACTTGGTAACCTGGCTATCAAGGAAGATAGAGGTATAAGCATGCCCCCTGTCATCACAGAGCGTATGAAGCGGTCCCAAACCGACCTCAGGCTGGGCGACAACACAGTCTTCAGGCTTTACCTTCCCTTTGAAGGCCTGACGAACTTTTTTGAGATCAATAACGGTACAAGTCGGAGAAAGTTTGCCGGAGCAAATAGCGTACTTTCCGTCAGGAGTTACGTTGATTCCGTGAGGGCTTTTTGGTACGGGCACGTAAACTGTGTATTTCCCGTGGCCAGAGGTCCCTTTACTTCCATCAAGAACCCTTACACCGTTAATCTTCTTGAAGTCACCCTTCTTGAGTCCCGCCTCGATATTAGCGGTATTGAAGAATACAGCCCAGTCCCTGTCTTTGGCCATCATGCCGCCCAGATCAACAGCCTCTTCCGAGTTGTAGCACGTTGCCATAGAAAGTGTACCGTCATGGTCAGTGGCACAAAGATCCAGGTTACCCGTAACAGCAATCTGCCACTTCACCTTCATCTTCTCGCCATCAACCGCAGTATGGAACGCCTTATATTTGGTCGGATCTTCCATGTCGCGACCCTCGTTTGGATGGGGCGTTCTGAATTCCGAGTTACAGAATACGTAGTAAGTCTTGCCCTTTCTTACTCTCATGGGGAAAATACCATGTGTTCCCTGGCAGTTAGGGAGGTCGACACTGGCATCTGCCTCCATATAGTCAAGCCTTACCCTTCCAAGTCTGGCATTGAGCTTGTCATTGATATAGGCATATTTTCCGTCATAGGTGCCTTTGTCGTATGAGAGATGGCAGTGGTGAGTATCGCCTGATCTCATGACCTTGCCGCCTTTCATAAGAATCTTTTTCGATGCGTCTGTTGTTCCATAGCCGGTAGCGCTACAGTGATTGAACATGGGTATTCTTTTGAGCTCCCTCATGGAAGGAACGCCGAGAACCCTAACCTCGCCCGATTGACCGCCACTCCAGAAACCATAATAATCGTCAAGCTTGCCAGGCGGCACATGAGCGCTCAACGTCCCTTCTTTTGCCTGGCTTTCAGTCGGTTTAAGACCCATCGCCACACCTGCGCCTACAACGGTGCCGGCAGCAGCAGTTGTCAGAAAACCTCTTCGGGTTAGACCCTTGCCTTTCTTTTCCTTTGCCATAAATCCATCCTCCTAATGTTTAATAATTAAAAAACAACAATAAAAAAACTTTTACGAAAATCCGCCTGCCCATGATAAAACTGCAAAAAACCCAAAGCTGCTGCAAATCCAACAACCAATAAGGCATAAACAGCACAGATGACCCAAATATAATCACAATAAGAAATGCTAGTCAAGAAAAAATTACAAAATTTTTTTCTTTTTAAAAAAATCGATTTTGTGCTATTTTTATAAGCTAACTTTTATTGTACGGGAAAGGTATTTTGGGTAAGGTAATTACAATTGCTAATCAAAAAGGGGGGGTAGGAAAAACCACTACCACCGTTAATCTGGCTGCCTCCCTTGCTGTAGCAGAAAAAAAGACGTTAATTGTTGATATCGATCCTCAGGGCAATGCGGGAAGCGGGCTTGGCATTAATAAAGATCAACTTGACAAGACCGTCTATGATGTACTCATTGAGGAAGCTGAAATAAACGAGGTTATTATTGAGACAGACCTCGATTATCTTCATATAGCGCCGGCCAACTCACACCTTACCGGCGCCGAGATTGAACTCGTCGGCGCTTTTGCAAGGGAAAATCGCCTGAAAAACGCCATAGCCGGGGTTCTCGATGAGTATGAATATATCCTTATCGATTGCCCGCCATCGCTCGGCCTCTTAACAGTCAACTCGCTGACGGCTGCTGATTCGGTCCTCATACCGCTTCAGTGTGAATTCTATGCCATGGAAGGACTGAGCCAGCTTTTACGCACCATTAACCTTATCAGACAGCAACTGAATCCCGATCTTAGTATAGAAGGTATTCTGCTCACCATGTTTGACAAGCGAAATAATATTTCTCATCAGGTTGCCGAAGAGGTAAAAGACCATTTTAACGAGCAGATATTTACCTCTACCATACCGAGGAATGTTCGCCTCAGCGAGAGCCCCAGCTTTGGAAAGCCTGTGCTTTTATATGATATAGGCTGTACGGGCGCTACCAGCTATCTGGAACTTGCCAAAGAAATCATTTACAGGAGAAACTAGAACCTTTGGAAAAAAAGAGAAAGGCATTGGGAAAAGGCCTTGGCGCGCTTCTTCCAAGCTCCGAGTCTACGGGCCCATTGGGGAATAAAAAGGTCTACCTTCTTTGCCCCATTGAAAACATCCATCCCAACGAGTACCAGCCCAGAAAAGTTTTCGACCATGAGAAACTTGAAGAGCTCATTAACTCGGTAAAGGAAAAGGGCATAATCCAGCCGCTCATTGTGAGGAAAAGCGGTGAGCAGGATTATGAACTGATTGCAGGAGAAAGAAGGTGGCGGGCGGCCCAGAAAGCGGGTCTGAAAGAAGTGCCCGTCGTCATAAAAGATGTTTCTGATAAAGAGAGCCTGGAAATTGCCATCATTGAAAATATCCAGCGGGCCGATCTCAATCCTATAGAGGAAGCGGAAGGTTATAAAAGGCTAATCGATGAATTTTCCTATACGCAGGAAGAACTGGCCAAGCAGGTAGGCAAGGACAGAGCCACCGTCAGCAATCATCTCAGGGTACTCAAACTTCCCGATGAAATTAAAAAAGATTTATCGGCAGGCGCTATCAGCCTGGGTCATGCCAAGGCACTTCTTTCCGTGACATCGGAAGGTAATTTGATCACCCTGGGCAAAGAGATCATTAAAAAAGGATTGTCCGTCAGAGAGACTGAGGCGCTGGCAAAAAAAATGGAAAAAAGTCCTGCCGCCAATAAAAAAGAAGAGCCTGTCAGGGATCCCAACGTGGACAATCTTGAAGACAGGCTTGCTTCATTTTTCGGTACAAAAACAAGAATAATAAAAAAGGGGAAAAGGGGAAAGATCGAGGTTGACTTCTATTCATTAAACGAACTGGACAGAATTATAGAACTCCTCGGTCTATAACTATATTTTTTAATTTAAAGGAGGAACAAATGATTTCAAAAAAGGAATCTAGCGCAAATAGTGAAGATATTAACGCTTTTCTCGGCAAGGGGACCGATTTTAATGGAAAACTCACTTTTGAAGGAACAGTAAGGCTTGACGGCAAGTTTTCCGGTGAAATTTTTAGCCCCGGCATATTAATTATCGGCGAGTCTGCCAATGTAAGCGCCGACATCAATGTCAATACGCTTATTTTGAGTGGTGAACTGACAGGAAACATTGAAGCAAAGACAAGAGTAGAAATACATGCGCCGGGCAAGCTTTACGGAAATATTACCTCACCCGTCCTCGTTATCGATGAGGGCGTCATCTTTGACGGTGGCTGCAATATGAAAAAAAAGGACAACAATAAAGTCTCCATCCTTGAAAGAAAAGAAGAGGAAAAGGCAGTTAAATCCTAAATTGTTAGATCCTGGATCAGAAAACATTTTCAATCTCAAGCGCGAGGTTGACTGCATCCTTTCAGATGTCATTGCTGATTCCTACTCAACGGATGAGATGGAAAAAAGCGCAAAGCGTCTCTCTGAAATGGGTGACAGAGTACAACCCTTTGTGGCAAGGCGACTAAAAAACCTTACCGAATGGGGTAGTGTGGAGAGAATTCTTCACTTCATTGAACTTCTTAATGACTGCTCTTATGCGGAAGTTCTCAGAGAACTGCTGCAAAACAAGACCTTCAGGAATGCTTCCCTGAGAACGCGGGTTGAAGTCATGGCGACCCTTAAAAGTTATGAAGCGGCTCACTTTCATGAATCAACGGGCTTTCATAACAAGGATAAGGATATGGCCTACCTTCTCTGGGTCAAAAGAGTGCTCGAAGATTTCCATGTCAGGGAATACAGAGCGATATCTCTTATAGAAGACTTCTTTATCAGTCATCCAAAAGGGGCCGACATTCTCGACATCATACGCTCCATGACGGGTGAAAAAGGGGTACCTCTGCTGACCATTCTTGCAGATTGCGAAAGAACTGAAACAGCCCTTGCCGCCGTCAGGTGCCTGTCTAAAATAAAGGATGACAGCGCCGTCAGGGCATTGAAAGATATCTATCATCACTCCTGGCGAAGCGAGATCGTAAACGCGGCGGAAAAGGGATTAAGGCGTCTCATGTTTTGCGGTTATCATATTGACGGGGCGCCCTTTTCTGCGCAGAGCAAGTCCATCGATGTCCATAAACTTTTTGTCAGCCCTGTTGACGCCATGGGAAGTATCAACCTCTGTCTCTCAATGAACAGGGAAAAGGACAAGGTAGAAACCATTTTTCTTACACTAAATGATGAACTCGGCATTATCGATGTCTTTGGCGCCAAAAGTATGAGCGGGAAAGATCTTTCGGTCATGATTGACGATATAAAAAATGACGCCATGCTCGTTGAAGGAGATATGGCTTATTTTATGAAGCTTTTGAACAACTCCCTTTACCAGAGTGAACAGCACAGGCTTCTTCTCTCACCGGAGTTTCATTACAGGAAGCAACCCCTGAAAGGCTATTTAAAGCCTGAACCCTTTAATCCCCAACTTGGCTTATCCCTTTTAAAGAGGCTGAAAAAGGATAAAAAACGTGTTGAGAGAGGCGGAGAACTCCTGGAGCTCGATGAATTTTCAGGCTGGATAATCTCTCTGCCCGCTGTTTTCCACTATGCGGAAAAAGTTTCCCTGCTAAAAAATGCGGATCAAGGCGTCAAATCTTTCAAGGAGCGTTTGATCATTAAGGATTTTTGCAGGGAAGTGCTCGTGCCCATGGCCGGGCGTTTAAGATCACGATTATTCTCCATGGCGCACTTTCTGTTACATTACAGTGACAAACCTGATATGGCCCATATTGCCATTGCGACGGCAATTAATATGGGCAGGAAAGAAGCGCTGCCTTTTATCGAACTGCCCTTTATAAAGGCCATGGCAGAAAAGAGCATATTAAACTGCAAAGAAGTGCTGGAAGACGGCTTCGACCTGAGAGAGTATGAAGAAGAACTGGACGGGCTGGATGAATAATTGTTATTCCCTCCCCAAAGGAACAGGACATAAAAGGCAATATGATTAAAAGCGGGGCCATAGCCATCAACAACGAAATATCAGACAGCGGTAACGGTGTATCTGAAATTGCTGATTTTGAAAAGAGAATCCTTGAAGGGGGCGAGATAAGCGAAGAGGAAGCGATTCGCCTTATCAATCTGGAAGGCAGTGAGATTTTTGATCTGCTTCATTCGGCAAGCAGAATCAGGGGCCGCTTCAAGGGCAATAAAGTCAACCTCTGCTCAATTGTTAATGCAAAGTCAGGGCTTTGCTCCGAGGACTGCTCATTTTGTGCCCAGTCTTCACATTTTGAGACCAGGGCCCCTGTCTACGACATGATAGAGCCGGAAAAGATCGTCCATGCCGCAAAAAAAGCAAAAGAAATGAAGTCGCGCGAATTCAGCATCGTCACAAGCGGCATGTCCGTTGACAACGAAGAAGACCTTAACACCCTTTGCAATAGTATTGAAAAGATAAAAAACGAAGGCGGTCTCGAACGATGCGCCTCACTGGGCAACATGTCGAGAGAAGCGATGGAGCGGCTGAAAAAAGCAGGTCTCCAGAGCTTTCACCATAACCTGGAAACGGCAAGGAGTTTTTTTCCCAACATCTGTACGACCCATGACTATGAAGATGATGTCAATACGGTGAGGATGGCTAAAGAGCTCGGCTTTGAAACATGCTGCGGAGGGATATTGGGCCTTGGGGAAACAAGGGAACAGCGTGTTGAACTGGCGCTTACATTAAAAGAACTCGATGTGGATTCCATCCCTCTCAACTTTTTAAATCCCATTGAAGGAACGGCCATGGAAGGGGCGCCCACTGTTGAACCCATGGAAGCCCTGAAAACGATTGCTGTATTTCGCTTCCTTCTTCCGCAAAAAGACATTATCGTATCGGGAGGCCGCGAAGTGACCTTCAGAGACCTCCAATCCCTCATTTTTATGGCCGGAGCCAACGGAACACTTATCGGCAACTATCTGACGACAAAAGGATCGAGCCCGGAAAAGGTGCTTACCATGATAAGGGACCTTGGCCTCGAACCTGCCGGCTACTAGCCCTTTTCTTCCGGAATATTGACAAAATCAGCTCTAATTATTAAAATATGTATCGAAACTGGAAACTATGGAGGTAAAAATTATGCCACTTTATGAATACGGGTGCAGAGATTGCGGATATGACTTTGAAGTAATGCAGAAGATGAGTGATCCCGACCCTGCCGGCTGCCCAAAATGCAGCGGAACAAACGTATCAAAGCTGATATCTGCAGGCGCCTTCCACTTAAAAGGCGGAGGCTGGTATTCGGACGGTTATTCAAAAGAGAAAAAACCGGCAAGCTGTGATGCAGCCAAGGCGCCCTCCTGTGGCGGATGTCCGGCTGCTTAAAGACTTTAAGCCGGAAGCCGTGAACCAACTGCCCTTTCCGGGCTTAAAGCTAAAACGAATAAAAGCGGGATTTGATCCCGCTTTTTTATTTTGCCTGTAAAACATAAAAACTTTACTATTTCACGATAAGAGGTTAAAAATTCTAAATGGAAAAAAGGGGTGAATACAGCAGAGGCAAAAATGCCTTTGGCCATCTTTTAATCTGGCTTGTATCCCTGTTCATTATCTGGTTCTTTTTTATCAAACCTGAGAATTCCGTCCACAACCCTCATGCCGAACCTCGCACCGTGGAGGCCAGGGGAGATCTGGCTGAAGATGAAAAGAACAGTATCGATGTTTTTAAAAATATCTCTCCCTCCGTCGTTTATATTACCAGTGTCGAACTCAGACGTGACTTCTTCTCTCTTAACATCTATGAAATCCCGAGAGGGACCGGTTCAGGCTTCATCTGGGACGAGGAAGGACGCATTGTAACCAACTTCCATGTCATCCAGGATGCAAGCAGAATAGAGGTAACCCTTGCCGATAATACAACCTGGAAAGCAGCGCTTGTCGGCGTTTCACCTGAAAAGGACCTGGCCGTTGTCAAAATTTCAGCGCCTGAAGAAAAACTCAAACCCATTCCCCTGGGCAATTCAAAAAATCTCCTTGTGGGGCAGAAAGTCTTTGCCATTGGAAATCCCTTCGGTCTTGACCAGACCATGACATCAGGCATTGTAAGCGCGTTGGGAAGGGAAATTCAGTCCATTTCAGGAAGGACCATCCAGGGTGTCATACAAACCGATGCGGCAATCAATCCCGGCAACTCCGGCGGCCCCCTCCTGGACAGCGCAGGCAGGCTGGTTGGCGTTAATACGGCTATATACAGTCCATCAGGAACAAGCGCCGGAATCGGATTTGCCGTTCCCACAGAGGTAGTCAACCGGGTTGTCCCCGACATTATCCGCTACGGCAAAGTGATCAGGCCCGGTCTCGGTGTTACCATTGCCCATGAATCACTGGCTCAACGCCTTGAAATAAAAGGCGTGCTCATCATCAATATCCAGCGCGGAAGCGCCGCAGAAACAGCAGGACTGAGAGGAACTAAACAGATTGGCGGCGAAATCATCCTGGGAGATATTATATTTGATATTGACGGTAAATCCGTACAAAATCCCGATGATTTAAGAAACGAACTCGACAGACGGCAGGTGGGAGACAAGGTGACAATAGGCATCATCCGTGATGGTGAAAAGCATTATGTCAATGTCATGCTGGAAGAAATCGCCTGAAAGATAAAGGTTGAATTTTCAGGTTGGTAAATTATCTTAAAGGGGCGGTTTCCATGAACTGCCTCACCTCTTTAATCGTTGCAATACCCGCTCTTCCCCCGAGACACCTGCACTTTAAAGCGGCGCAGGCGGAGGCAAATTTCAAGGCCTCCTCCAGATCCCATTCCTGCAACAAACCATAAATATAAGCGCCGTGAAAAACATCGCCCGCACCTGTCGTATCAAGGGCCTTAACATCAAATGCCGGGGTTTCCACAATACCCTCTGCCCTAAAGGTAAGGCTCCCCCTCTCACCCCGTGTGATCGTCGTCAGGCCAAAACCACTCTTCTTCACTATTTTACGAAAGGCCTCCCTCTTTTCATTCCAGCCCAGATCTTTTGCAAACCCTTCAGAGGCCACCACGTAGTCGCATTCTCTTGCAAGTTCCATCATGCCATTCCTTAAACTGCCTGCATCAAGCATGACGGGAACCTTTCTTTTTTGCGCCTCTTTTGCCGCATAAATGGAAGCATCCTTCATAAGTCCGTCAAGAAGAAGAAATGAGCTGTTCGCAAGAAAATCCCCTCCCAGTTCCCCTTCGGAAAGCGCCTTTCCGGAAGGTTTTTTCCAGAAAATAGTCCGCCTGCCGCCGGGACGTTCTACAGCAATAAAAGCCTTCTGAGAAGCGCTGTTCTCTCTCATGAGAAGGTTATTTACATGAATCCCCTCTTTTTCAAGAGAGCCTGCAATCTTTCTCCCCGCTTCATCATCCCCCCTTACACCATGAAAGGAACAGGGGATACCAAGCCTTGCCAGGGTGACGAGGGCCGTAGCAACAGGTCCCCCGCCTTCTTCATGGCAGTCCTTAACTTCACACTTGCTATCGGGTTCAGGGTATCCATCGACGAGTGAAATATAATCCCATGAACATTGTCCGAGACCGGTAACATGCAGCTTTTTATTTTTCACGGGAAGTAACCGCCCTTTCAAGCTCCGATACAATATAACCGAAGTTGCTTTTTGTCTTGATCTTTACAGGAAGCTTCCTCTCATCATCGGTAAGCCAGAGGTAGGACTCCCCCTTTTTCTTCCCCTTTCCTCTCTCTACGGCACGAATAAAAACCTTCAAAGTCTCGAATGTGCCCCATCGGACACTCACCTTTTCACGACCCATCACCTGAATGGTGTTTTCATAAATCCTCCCCCCGGAAAAGGTATTGATGAAAACTTTTTCCCCCGCTTTGAGAGGCAACCTTCTTAAATAATAAAAGCTGGAGATTGAATCATAAAGATCAGGCGGAATGGAAATTATTTTTTCCTTTCCCCTTTTTTTGTACTTTATCTCACCCTTTTTGTAATCAAAAAAAGCAATTTCATCCCGTACCCTGCTATTCTCCTTTGTAAGGGCCACATATTTTAATGTTCTTAAATCATCGGTTGCAACATAGGTGTCTATACGGTCATTGAGACTGTAAAAGGTGGCGATTGCGTCATTTGAGCTTACCCTGGAAAGGAGATGGTAGGCCCTGGCGCCTTTCACGTCGACCATATCGACAACCTCCAGCACAGACCGTCCTGCCGGGATGCCTCCCCAGCTTAACCGGTATTCCAGCCTTTCACCCACCTTGAAAGGATCGGCAAAAACGGAAAGGGCAGCCAGAGTGCATATTAAAAAAAAGACTGCGCCAGAAATATTACCTTTTGATTTCATCCCCTTTATACCCTATATTAGTCCTAAAGGAAGCTCCAAAAAATTCATGGCCCACATATGCAGGTTCAAAAAAGCCACCTTTTGCATTAAAAGTTTTACCTATAGACTGGCTATAGGCTGCAATTTTTGCCTTGAAACTGACTTTTTTGATTTCCTTAACAGTCATCCGGAATTATTAGAGATTCCCTAAAGAAAGAATCATCTCTTTCCATATGTTATACTGAAGTATACGCCATTTGCGGCCCAAACAGTGAAGAAAAGAAAAAAGATGAAAAAATGGCTCCTCCTGTCAGCAGCACTTCTTGCCTTAAACGGATGCGCTCATGTCGTCTCCAGGGCAAATCTTGAAAAAGCCGACAGATCAATTTCAGTTGCCGACCTTATCAAAAAACCTGAAAAGTACAAAGGGAAAATCGTCATTCTTGGCGGAAATATCGTAAACTCCCTTAACAAAAATGACGGAACCTACATCGAGGTATTGCATAAAAAACTCGACTCTCTGGGCCGGCCTGTCGAAAGTAATGAAACATTGGGCCGTTTTATTGTCTTTCATGAAGGATATCTTGATACGGCCATATTTGCAAAGGGGAGACGCCTCACTGTTGCCGGAGAGGTAATAGGCCAAAAAAAACTGCCCCTGGGAGAAATAGAATATAAATACCCCCTCATAAAAAGCATGGAGCTGCATATGACAGACCCCCGTCAAGAACCCACTATCAGGCTTGGAATCGGCATCGGGGGAACCTTCTAAATGACAGCGCAAAATAGAAGATCCACCAACGATGAAGGCGCTGGCGTTGGAAAAAATTATTGATCTAGGGAAAGAAAAGGAAGCGCTGAAGACCATCTTTCCGCCCCTGCCGGAACCCGCTTCAGGTGAAATAATGATAAAAGTTTCTACCTGCGGTGTCTGTCATACCGAACTTGATGAAATAGAAGGAAGAACAGCCCCTCCCCGCCTTCCCGTCATTCCGGGGCACCAGGTTGTGGGAAGAGTGGCAAAAAAAGGAAAAAAGGCAAATGCTTTTAACATGGGAGACCGGGTGGGTGTTGCCTGGATATATTCTGCCTGTGGAAAATGCGATTTCTGCACAAGCGGCAGAGAAAACCTTTGCAGCCATTTTGTTGCAACGGGAAGAGACGTCAATGGCGGATATGCCCAATATATGACGGTCAGTGAAAAATTTGCCCATGCCATTCCTGACATTTTTTCCGATGTTGAAGCAGCGCCACTGCTTTGCGCAGGAGCCATCGGCTTCCGGGCTCTTAAGTTAAGCGGTATTGCTGATGGCGCTCATATCGGCCTCACCGGTTTCGGCGCTTCAAATCATATTGTCATGAAACTGGCCCGGCACCTCTACCCGGCGGCAAAGATATACGTCTTTGCAAGGAGCCAAAGAGAGAGGGACTTTGCCCTGGAACTGGGGGCATGCTGGTCCGGGAAAAGTGACGACAAGACACCGGAGAAGCTCCATGCCGTCATCGATACGACGCCCGCATGGAAACCGGTTATCCATGCCCTTTCCAACCTCAAAGGTGGCGGCAGACTGGTCATTAATGCCATAGGCAAGGAAGAGCATGACAAGGACTGCCTCCTCGAAATGGATTACCCTTCCCACCTCTGGATGGAAAAAGAAATCAAGAGTGTGGCAAACATTACAAGAGACGATGTGTCCGGCTTTCTTAAAATTGCAGCCCAAATTCCCATAAAATCACATGTGCAGGTCTTTCATCTGGAAGAAGCCAACAAAGCTTTAGCAGAGTTGAAAGAAGGAAAAATAAGGGGGGCCAAGGTCCTCCAGATAGGATGATTGATGTTTAAACTTCACTCCCGGTTAAAGGAGGATTGCCATATACTGGGACAGTCGGAACTGTCTCTCCTCCTTTTAATGAATGATTTAAGATATCCATGGTTTATCATGGTGCCAAAGCGGCCGGACATTAAAGAAATATTTCAACTTTCAGGAGAAGATCAACTACAGCTTGCAAGAGAATCCGCCAACCTTGCCTTTGCCCTGTCAACGGCCTTTAAAGGCGATAAAATCAACATTGCCTCTCTGGGAAATGTCGTTTCCCAGCTTCATATCCACCACATTGTACGCTTTAAAAATGATCCTGCCTGGCCCGGCCCTGTCTGGGGCCACAGTAAGGCAATCCCCTACGCTGACGAGGCGAGAGAAATGATAACAGGAAAAATAAAGGCGCAATTGAAAAAGGATTTTAATTTCTGCCGGGGAGCTGCCGGACTTGGGGATCACAGTGAAAATGAATAAAAAAACAGCGTTTCTTTTGATTGAAACCTTGCCCTTTCCTGTAAGAGAGAGCTTGTCTCCCAGTCATTGCAAATAGACGGTTATGACTCTCAAACCAAACGATTATCGAACTTTTTTACTGATCATGCAAAATAAATGTTTCATTTCTTTTCCTTTTCCATCACAATGATAGGACCGCCTTTAAAAATGGACAACAAAATATGAAGGAACTCGTACAGTGGCTCATCGAATTTGAAGGAACGGTTGCTGACTTATACTCTGAAGCTTCAGAGTATTTTGCTCATGACAGTAAATTTTCAGAGCTGTTGAAAGCGCTGGCAAGGGACGAGAAAAGCCATGAAGCGCTTGTCAGAAATCTGGCAAGTCATATTGAAAAGAAGCCTGAAGTCCAAACCGGCCTTTCTTTAGATAAAAAATTTAGAAACGAGATGTCTCTTTGCCTCAACAAATGTCGAACAAAGTTGCAGGCAGGCAACTTAAAGGAAGATGAACTCCTTCAGATATTAGTTCATGTCGAACTTTGTGAATATAATCACCAACTCACCTACCTGATAGAAGCCGTAAAAGAGACGGATCATAATTTTACCGCAAAATTTGCCGGTATGCAGAGCCACATTGATAGCATAAAAAACTTCATCGATGAGCGGCTGGGCAAAGATCACCGCCTCCTTAAAAAGGTTCACCTGCCCCTTGTCTGGCAGGAAAAAATTCTGGTTCTGGACAAATCGCAGGCTTTTTGTAAATTGCTTGCAAATATACTGGGCAAAGAAGGAGCTGTTTCTGCAACAAGTAAGGGGCAGGAAGCGCTGGAGAAAGTTTTCAGCAATTATTACAGACTCATCCTTTCGGAAATGCATTTGCAGGATATGAGCGGCATCCAGTTATACAGCCTGCTTGCCGGTAAATATCCGGATATTGGGAAAAGGTTTTTATTTATTACCAGTGATGATTCCGTAAAAAACCTCTCTTTTTTCAGGAAAAACAATCTTAACTACCTTATAAAGCCCGTTAATATAAAAGATATTATAAATACTGTTGCAGCAATGATGTAATTATTACCTCCCGCTATCAAAAGCTTGCACAGCTTTTTCGTTTTAATACCTCTTTGAGTAGGCTATTATAGGCTAACAATTCCAATAGAAACATTAGGGTTAAATGATTTGAAAAGCAGTGCACTCGTTGAAATCAAAGGGGCTGGTAATATCCTCTTTGAACGGAGCCGCAGGGCCAGGCGTCTAAACATTACCATCAGGCCGGTGAAAGGCGTACGGGTTGCCGTCCCCTGCTGGATGACTTTCGAAGAAGCCCACAAGATCGTCTCAGGAAGAAGCGCGTGGATCAGAAAACATACGCTCAGAATGGAAGAAGAAAGGTTGAAATGCAAAGCTCTTACAAAAGACCTGCCTCTTCCTGAAAGGAAAGAAGCTAAAAACAAAATAATAAAGAGAGTTGAGGCGCTTGCTTTAGAGCATGCTTTTCATTACAACCGCATTATTATCAGGAACCAGAAAACAAGGTGGGGCAGTTGTTCAGCAAAAAACAACATCAATCTCAACATAAAACTTGCCAGGCTTCCCAATGAACTGCTCGATTACGTCGTTCTCCACGAACTGGTTCATACAAGGATAAAAAATCACGGAAGCAGATTCTGGGGAGAGTTGGACAAGATACTGGGTAATGCAAAAAAAATTGACGCAAAAATGAAACCCTACAGGCTGGATCTGCTTTAAGTCAGGTTTTAGCCTGCATTTCTCGCCAGGGTCAGTCCTGAGCGCTGCTTGCCCCGCTCATGGTAAGCTTTTCCATTTTACTTGCAACACCGGCGTTATCAGCAAAAAGCAATCTGCTGCCTAAAGGTTCTGATAATCGGGAAAGCCGTGAAATTATCTCACTTCCCCTTTTCCCGGTAAGAAGCCCCGGCTGAAAATTAACTTCATAGTTATTCACATTAAGGGGCAGGGCTTCAACCTTTCCGATGCCATCGTTATCCACTGTTATCCTGGCAATAATGCTTTCCGTCGCACTTTTGCTATAGGAACCAAAAACAAAATTACCGAGGCTGTAAAAAATAATGCCCTCACCGTAATATTCAATCCCTTGCAAAACATGAGGATGGTGGCCCAAAACGATATGGGCTCCGCTGTCTATGGAAAGATGAGCCAGCTCCCTCTGGTAATCTTTGGGTGTCTCCCTCTTTTCAGCGCCCCAGTGAAAAGCGACAATAACAATGTCTGACAGTTTACGGGCCTTCCTGATATCTCTCTTTACATAGGCCGCATAACCGGGCGCAGTGCCGCCTTTCTTTTTTGTGGCATAAAATTCAAAGGGATAGGTCTTTGAATAGGAAAGAAAAGCTATCTTTTTCCCTTTGACTTCATAAATTGAACTTTTTCTTGCCGCGCCTAAAGTTATCCCCGCTCCTGCATAATTGATCTTTACATCATCGAGCGCTTTTAGTGTGGAAACGAGGCCCTTCATACCGTAGTCCATCATATGGTTATTGGCGAGAGAAAGATGAGTAACTCCCGCTGCCTTAAGCGCTGCTGCTGATTCCAGGGGAGCCTTAAAGGTAAATTTTTTATTTTTAAAGCGTGAACCACCGGTTGTAATGGGAGCCTCCATATTGCCGATAACGAGATCAGCGCTTTTAAACAACTTTGCTGTTGCCCTGTAGGGATAGTCAAATCCATGCTTTTTTACAAAGGGAAGTACCCTGGCTGTGGGCATAATATCACCAACAGCCTGGATGACAATCTCCCCCTTTTCCTCTTCCCCATTTTTTTCCGCAAACAAATCAATGGAAAAGAAAAGTGCCGTAATTGCAAATACGATGATTAATAAGATTCTATTCATTAAAAATAATGATCTTTCTATTTCTGAAAAAAAGTAAAAAATGTTCTCAACAAGAACATATTCTATTATAGAAAAGATTGCAAATGATAATTCCCGGATTGCAATTCAGGGAAGGGAGCAGTTTTGTGAAACCTAAGGACAGATAGTTTATCTTTAACAGTAGAAGCGCTGAATAATAACTAATCATGCTTGACTTTTTATGCGAGGCTGATATCTTAATGGTGTTTATTAAGGGGGACAACACTCTCTCGACTATATTATTGTTATATTTTCAGGAGGAATAAAATGAGTGGAAACGGATACAACGCTACGGTAATCCAAAAAATACAGATGACGCCAAACCTGATGACTCTCAGGGTGAGGCCTGACGATGAAGTGCCTGACTTTAAGCCCGGCCAGTACACCGTTCTCGGACTAAACAGCAGTGAACCCCGTCTGGAAGAGTCGGCTACTGACGATAAAACCTATGAGAAAGAAACACTGATCAGGCGGGCCTATTCTATCTCTTCTGCAAGCATTGAAAAAGAATATCTTGAGTTCTATGTAGCCCTTGTACGAAGTGGAGAACTTACTCCCAGGCTTTTCAACCTTGAACAGGGTTCAAGATTATTTATGGGAGGCAAGATCGTCGGTATGTTTACCCTCGACTCCGTGCCACAGGAAAAAGATCTCCTGTTTATCGGAACAGGCACCGGGCTTGCGCCTTACATGAGTATGATCCGCTCCGAGCTTCATATTCACAAAGATAGAAGGTTTGTTATTATCCATGGCGCCGCCTGTTCCTGGGACCTTGGATACAGGGATGAGCTTTCTATCCTGGACAGATATTCCGATACATTCAATTATATCCCGACAATCACCCAGCCTGAAGACGATCCTTCCTGGAAAGGAGAGACGGGATTTATACAGGATCTTATTACAACCGGCATTGTTGAAAGAAAAACAGGCCAAAAAATCACACCCCATAAATTCGACGTTTTCCTTTGCGGCAATCCCAAAATGGTTGAAACGGTGAAAGAAATTCTTATTGAAAAAGAGTTCACCCGTCACAGCAAAAAAGAGCCGGGAACCATCCATATAGAAGAATTCTGGAAGATGTAAGCTTCCGGAGATTGCCTTCATAACAGAACCATGCCTGCAAATATAACAAACATCCTTTTTCTTGCCCTGGCATGGACCGCCTTTTTTGTCATCCATTCTCTGCTTGCTTCAGTAACTGTTAAGGCGTTTATAAAAAAACGCCTTCCTAACTTTTTCCCCTTCTACAGGATCAGCTATAACGTTCTCTCACTCGTCCTGCTTATCCCCATTTTCTGGTTCAGCCATTCCATAAAAAGTCCTCTCCTCTGGCAATGGAAGGGAACGATGAAGATAATTTCCACCGTCATTGCACTTTTGGCCCTGGCGGCATTCCTTCTTACGCTCCGTTATTACGATACAGCTGAATTTATAGGCATAAAGCAGATAAGGGAGAAAGACCCTGACTCAAAAGGGGAAGGTGTTTTTACCCTCTCCCCCCTTCACAGGTATGTGAGGCATCCCTGGTACTTGCTGGCCCTTCTTATTATCTGGACAAGAAATATGGACCTCATCTTCTTCATAACAGCCATTGCGGTAACGGCCTATTTTATCATTGGGTCCAGGCTGGAAGAGGGGAAACTCCTGCTTTATTACGGCAAAAAATATGAAAAATATCTCTCTGCCGTACCGGGAATCATTCCTCTTCCATGGCGTTATATGACGAAAGTGGATGCAGAAAAATTGCAAAAAATGTAAAAGAAGTATGAAAAATGTATCAGGTAGAATGTGTCAGTTAGAATGTACCTGGCAGGAAGCAAGATTTTAGCCGACCATGACAAATCTTAAAGCAAGAGATTTAAACCAGTCAAAAACATGCTTTACATATTTTTTCCCGGCAAGATAAATACCGGCAAAAAGAAGTACATAAGAAAAAGAATAGACGGCGGGACCGCCGGTGGAAAGAATGAGAGGCTCTTCAAGGTAAGCGGAAACAATGCCAAGAAGCCCTATGAGGGGCCAGCAAAAAAGATAACTTGCCGTAATAAGCGTGATACCGGCAAGTGTTTTCAAATCTCTCCGAGGCTTTCCGGCAGTAAGGCCGTTTAGAGATTGTACTTCAATATTTCTGACTTTTGATTCCAAAAAAATACCTCATTACTGTCTGTCTGTTAAATCCGAAAAGCTGCTTATTTTAACTTTTTTGAAAGCAACCTTCAAGTGAATATTTCTTTTTTTGATAAAGCCACAGTAAAGTATTTGCAAAAAATGTTCCTCTTTACCGGAATCTCTAATATTCAGGAAAGCCTTCCCTTATAATCCTGATAGGTAAATTCTTTCACAAGCCTGAATTCGTTCTCTTTCGTCCATATACCAAGAGAAGGAAGCTTAATTCCATTAAAAGTCGTTGTTTTAACAAAAGTATAGTGGATCATATCTTCAAAAACCACTTTATCTCCGATTTTTAAGGGATCGGGGAAAGAAAAATCACCAATAAAATCGCCGGCAAGGCATGTTGGCCCACCGAAGCGGTAGACATGAGCATATTCACCCCCTTCACCGACATTTCTCACGGCAGGCCGGTAGGGCATTTCCAGGCAATCAGGCATGTGGTTGGCAATGGAAACATCGAGAATGGCAACCTGGACACCATTATTGACAATATCGACGACACTTGAAACGAGTGGTCCCGTCTGCCAGCCAATAGCCTCTCCCGGCTCAAGATAAACCTGTACATTATATTTTTGAGAAAAGTTTTTAATGAGCCTGACAAGTTTTTCCACATCGTAACCGGCCCGCGTAATGTGGTGTCCTCCACCAAAGTTAACCCACTTCATGCGGTGGAAATATTTGCCGAATTTTTCTTCCGTCACCTTAAGCGTTCTCTCCAGCACATGCGAGTCCTGTTCACAAAGGGTATGAAAGTGAAGACCATCTATGCCCTCAAGCTCATCTTCCTCAAAATTTTCAAGTCTCACACCGAGGCGGCTTCCCATAGCACAGGGATTGTAGATCTCCGTCTCTACCTCCGAATATTCGGGATTAATACGCATGCCGCAGCTCACTGCTCCTGCCCTGTCACGAAAACGTTTCCATTGGCCAAAAGAATTAAAAATCATATGGTCAGAGAGAGAAACAATCTCATCAATCTCGTCATCTTTATAGGCCGGGGAAAAGGTATGCACTTCCTTGCCCATCTCCTCATGCCCCAGTTTGGCCTCCCAGAGGCCGCTTGCAGCCGTACCATGAACTACTTTTCCTATCCGGGCAAATGTGCTCCACATAGCATAGCCCTTAAGTGCAAGGAGTATTTTTGCACCCGATTTTTTTTGAACAAAGTCGAGAAGGTCGAGGTTTTTCTGAAGCAATTCCTCTTCACATACGTAACAGGGTGTCGGTATTTTTGAAATATCGATTGCCATATAAAATATAAATCTCCCCGCAGAGCATAGAGAGAACACAGAAAAAAGAATTAACTTTACAAATTCTCTTTGCGCCCTTTGCGGCTTTGCGTGAAATAATAAGGATTAACTTTTAAGGAAAATTGCTACACTTCTTTCACATGCCAGGGCAGTCCCTGCCTGTTAAGTTCTTCCATAAAAGGATCAGGGTCCATCTGCTCCATATTGAGTGTACCCGGTACTTTCCATTTTCCTTCCAGCATAAGTTTGGCCCCGATCATGGCAGGAACGCCCGTCGTGTAGGATACGGCCTGTGATTTGGTTTCTTTGCAGGTTTCTTCATGGTCACAGATATTGTATATATAGATGCTTTTTTCTTTGCCATCCTTAATCCCCTTAAAGATACAGCCAATATTGGTTTTACCTTTTGTCCTCGGTCCAAGTGATGCCGGATCGGGGAGGAGAGCTTTAAGGAACTGGATAGGTACGATCTTTTTCCCCTCAAATTCTACTTCATCGATCCTTGTCATCCCCACATTCTGCAGCACTCTTAAATGGGTCAGGTAGCTTTCACCGAAGGTCATGAAAAAACGTATTCTTTTGAGCCCTTTCATATGCTTAACCAGTGATTCCATCTCTTCGTGATAAAGAAGGTAAGAGTCCCGGGGGCCGATTTCGGGATAATCATGAACAATTTTGATTTCCATAGGCTCCGTTTCGATCCATTTTCCTTCTTCCCAGTAACGGCCTTTGGCGGTCACTTCACGGATATTGATTTCAGGATTAAAGTTAGTGGCAAAGGGATAACCATGATCACCGGCATTACAGTCAAGAATATCGATGGTATGGATTTCATCAAAAAAATGCTTCTGAGCATAGGCGCAAAAAACATTGGTTACACCGGGGTCAAAACCACTGCCGAGGAGCGCCATAAGCTCGGCATCACGATACCTTCCATTGTAGGCCCACTGCTCCTTGTATTCAAACTTCGCCGTATCAGGGTGTTCATAATTGGCCGTATCGAGATAATCAACACCGCACCGGAGGCAGGCCTCCATAATGGTCAAATCCTGGTAAGGAAGCGCCACATTGATGACAACATCGGGTTTTACGAGTTTAATAAGATCAACAAGCTCAGACACGTTGTCTGCATCGACATGGGCAACCTCGATCCTGTCACCCCCAATTTCATCCCTTATCTGCTCACACTTGCTCAAAGTACGGCTCGCAAGAACAATCCTCTCAAAAACGTCCCTGTTCATGACACACTTATGGGTGACAACCCTGCCGACGCCACCGGCCCCGATTATCAATACACTGCTCATTCTCTCTCCTTAAAAATAACGCTGTTATAAGAGCTAAAATTAACTGCAAGCAGCAAAAATGTCAAACAGAAAAGATGGACTTTTTGTAATCTATGCTTTCCGGTAAATAAATAATCCGGGAGGGTTTTAGAGAAGCAAGAAGGACTTTCCTGTCTCCTTACTTCTCTATATAAAGTGATATGGGCCTTAAACCTGGAAAGGGCAGTTGAATCCTTTTCTACTATCTTTTACCCGCACAGGTAACGCAATAGCAGGTGTAAGGAATTGCTTCGAGACGCTTTACAGGAATCGGCATCCCGCACATGCGGCAGGTTCCGTATTCGTCTTTCTCAATTAACTCAAGCGTTCTGTCTATCTGGTTAAGCTCTTCCAATGCTCCTTTATGAATGCCGCTTAGCACTTCCGCGTTTTCGAGTTCAATTGCCTGCTCTGAAGAGTCTCTGTTAAGTGGACTGGAGTAATCGAGGTTGATTTTATCTATTCTTGAGAGAAGAATTTCTCGCTTACTCATTAGTTTTTCACTGATTCTTTCATAGTGAGACATTATCTTAACTCCCTTATATAAGTTGGCCTGAATCAGGCAGAAGCAGTAATAATTTTATAGAGTCGATCCTTAAGCAGGAGACGCTCTTTCTTCTTATCTTCCAGGTAAAAATCAGAAGATACTTCAACTTCAGCCTCTATTCTTCTTACTTCACGGTCAACTTCATGGTATTCATCAAAAAGGCGCAGGAAGTAGTTATTCTCCAACTTGAGAGTGTGGATACGTTCACGATGTTCAGGGAATTCATGTAACAAATCATGCTTTTCGACCATTTTCTCCTCCTTCAGTTAATATAAAAAAATAAAAAACACGCTTACCCACCATCCTTATTGCTGTAATAATTTCTGATGTGAAGATCCGCCTTTTCAGCTTCAAAGTACATGTCGATCCCATTCATGGCTGGCATAATGATAACAATCTCATGAAATATGACAATCAGTTAAAAACTCTTTTTTTTGTCACAAATTCTATTTATTTTTGTAAGTATTTTACCTACAAGAAGAGCTATAAAAACTGAGGGAAAACAATAAGAAAAAAATAAGGAGGTTTAAGGCTTGAAAACTTTATATAATCAAAACCGGGATTATTCTATTAATCCATGTTTTACGGCGTAGTATGTAATCTCTGAATTGTTTTTCAGGTTCATTTTTTCAAGAACCCTGGCCCTGTAGGTACCAATTGTCTTTTCACTTAAAAATAACGATTCTGCAATTTCTTTAACTGTTTTCCCGGTAGCAATCATGCGCATCACTTCATATTCACGATTTGAAAGCTTTTCATGAGGATCTATTTTCAGGTTATCCTCAATGGCATAGGCCAACCTCTCTGCCACTGATTTGCTCACATGTTTACCACCACATGAAACCTTACGAACAGCATCGATTAATTCATCAAGAGCGCCCTCTTTAGTTAAATATCCGGAAGCACCTAATTTCAAGGCCCGAACAGCATATTGATCTTCGGGGCAAGCGCTCAAAATGAGGACAGCCAGCCGTGGAAATTCATTTTTTATATCCTTGACAATATCGAGGCCACTCTGTCCCGGCATGATAATATCAAGAATAATGACATCATATTTATGCTTACGTATTTTATCAAACACTTCATGACAAGTGGTCGCCTCATCAACAACAAGCATATCGCCAGGAGAAGATAAAACCTTCCTCAGGCCCTGCCTGATAAGGGGGTGATCATCTGCAATTAAAATATTTATCATGCTCTCACGATATCATTTATACGTTTAAAAAATGTACTCATATAAAATTGACAACCCATATTATGTTAGCACAGTTAATTTAAAAAAAAGATGATTATTTTGGTTGTACTAACGAAAGTCAGCTAAGCCATTTTTTATCAGACAAATACAAATATTCCAATTGAAACTGGCACAACAAAGCCACCATCTGCTATAATCAGCCTTCTACTATTCGCAAAAGGAAGCTGCTTTGGAAATACCTGAAATAAAGCCCGGTCATTTAGGTCCGGACCATGTTGCGCCTGATGCCATCCCCTTTATCAAACGGCAGCAAACAAACCCGTCACGCTGGAAGGGTGATGGATGGGATGCTTTTGTCGCTGAACTTGAAGAAAAAGGGCTTGAAATAAGGCAAGGGAAGGCGGCAAAAGGCATATTTATCACCGATGCGGGAGGCCTTGCCTATGGTCTGCCTCATGGAGCAGTGAGAGCCGAGAGTGCGGAGCAGATCTCTCAACTGCTTAAAGCGGCCCAAAAACACAAGGTACCCGTTACCACCCGCGGAGGGGGACTTACTACGGAGGGTGAGTCCGTAGCCTTCGGCGGAGTGCTTCTCGATATGACAGGCATGAGCAGGGTCAAAAAGGTAGACAAGGAAAATCTCACCGTCCGTACCGAGGCCGGCATCTTCTGGCACTCCCTTGCGGAAGAACTGAGGCGTTATAATATGGACTACCTTTCATCGCCTCTTAACCTTACCTCCTCTGTAGGAGGAACACTCGGCGTAGGCGGTGTCGACGTCAACTCGACCCGTTTCGGCTGCAGCGCAGATCAGGCCCTTTCTGTTGAAGTGGTAACACCGACCGGTGAGATTGTGGAATGCTCCGACTCGGTAAATGCAGACCTTTTCAAGCGCGTCATCCTCGGTTACGGCCAGTTCGGCGTCATTACGGAAGCAACTCTCAGGATCAGACCCTATACTCCGCTTAAAATGCACTATTTTTACTACAGTTCATTAGGAAATGCGGTGAAAGATCTCGTCATGATTGACAAGGCTAGAGCCTGCCACTATTCAGGCATTCTCACCATGATGGACAGGGCTATCACCCTCCTTGTCGCATTCGACTCAGATAATGCAGAGCAGGAGTTCATGTCAGAATGGCGGCCAAAACTCAAGGGTCACGGAGAAGCGGCTTTTGCCGTTAATACCGCCCTCTATTATCTTTTGAGGCCATGGAAAGTGCGTGAGGCGCTTTTTCTCTATAATCGGAAGAAGGAACTTTTCCCTGACCTTCATCCGCCTCATCATATGAAAGACGGCAAAATCCTCGACCGCACCGTCGTATTTTCACGGGCTGTCTGGAAGCACTGGGGCGGTAAACAGATGATCATTCCCGACGTTTCAACCAATGCCGAAAAATTTGCCGAAGCGGTAGAAAAAGGAAACAGGGTTTGCAAAAAATACTTTCCACACTACACTCTTTACTGTGTCGGCATAAGATTAAGGGAAGACCACAGGGACCATTATGAAATGTCCTGCATTCCACCTGACGCTGAAGACATTGCTTATGGCTGCGAATTTGAACCCATGCTGGAAAACCGTATCTACAGCCGCGATTACCTGCAATCATTCAAGAATGAGATCTACGATATGGGCGTCGAACTGGAAGGAAGCTACTACCGCTTTGGCGGTATGATGAAAGGTTATATCCGTCGCGTATTCGGCGATGAAGTGGTGGATAAGCATCTCGAAATGAAAAAGAAGGCCGATCCCTCCATGATACTTAACAGGGACGTCATATTCTGATGGAGCCCCTCACTGCAAGCATAAGTCCTTCAGAAAATGATTTTTCGGCATGCAGCGGCTGCAGCCTCTGCCTCCTCCCCTGCCCCGTCTGGCGTCAGAAGAGAGATATAACCTTTACCTGGCAGGGCCGCGCCAGGGCTTTACAGCAGGGAGCCGCCAAAGAAGACCTGAGAGAGTCAATTTTTGCCTGCGCCTATTGTGGTTCCTGCGATCCCATCTGTCCTCAAGGAATAGACCTTAGAGGCAACATGGCACAGCTCAGGGGAAATGACGAGAATAATCCTTTTGCAAAAGAAATCTGCATCAGGATAGAAGAAGCGCTAAAAAAACCGGTTAATCCCGGGAAAAAGGCTCACACCCTCCTTGTCATAGGAGATAATGATCAACGTATTGAGAAGATAAGAAGCCTTCTTTCGGGAAAAACCACTGTTGAACCAGCCTCTGATAAGGGACGGGACATAGTCCTGGCCATAGAGGCGGGGCTGGAGATACCCGAAGAAAGACTTGAAGCTTTCATCAATCCACTGAAAAAGGCCAAAGAAATAATAGTCAGTAACGGCATATTGAAGCGTCCCCTCAAGCACCTTCTGCCCGGTCTTAAGGTGAGAGGGCTCGGTCAAGTCTTAAGCTCTCTTCCTCAAATTAGAAGCAAGCTGAAACCGACTGATTTCTATATCATTGAAAGCCGTGCCTACAACTGGGACTTGCAAAGCATGGTTGTTTACTATGATAAATTACGCAGGGAGACAGGCGCCATATTCAACCTCGATCTCAACCGCATTGCAATACCGACAACGGCAACAAGCATACAGCAGATATCAGGCATTAAGGGAATCAATGCAGCAGAACAGGTTAAGTGGCTCCTTGAAGGCAGGGAGGTAAAACGTATTGTCGTGGAAAGTGTGGACGATGGAGAAGCATTCAGCGCTTCAGTGGATATCCCCGTTATTCATCTTTCAGATCTTGGGGAAGTCTAAATGAAAACCTGAGATTTTTCATTTATTCGAGAATGCCGGAAATTACACGCTTTATTTTATTGATAAAAAGTCTCAATGAGGACGGTTCAAAATACCCTTCCAGAGCAGTTGACGCCAGAATATAAGGCTCGTAGGCATTGACAAATTCACTTTCCGATAAGGATGTGCCTTTTTCTATGAGGGGCATATCTTTGTTGAGCGCAAAGAGCACAAACCTGTATAAATGCTTCTCACCAGGACAGGGGCCTCTATAACCCTCTTTCCCCTCTACAATTCCTTCAATTCTTCCAAGCTTTTCTCCCAATGAAAAGTTTGAAATATTTTTGGGAATATTATAAACAGTCCAGTGTTTCGTTTCTCTCTCGCGCCCCCCATGGCCTCTATCAGTCATGATTAAAGCAAAGCTTTCCGAATTATCCGGTGGAGATGTCCATGCCAGGTGAGGCGATTTATTCTCCCCTCCTAACCATTGACAAACATTAACGCGTGGAATATTACCTCCGTTTTCCAAACCATTGCTGACTAATTTAAAATGGGAACTCAATTTTTCACCACTCACTCTTTTGTTAATAGCGCTGTCTTTGGGAGCATCACTAAAAGCAGCAGTCATTAATAATAAAACAAGATATTTCATAAAATCATCAAAGGTTACGATTATATACAGGATTACAAATTAAACACTCCGCCGCAGGCAGCGGCATATTGGCGTGGAGACTGTCTACCGGTTTATTCCGGGTATAGGAAGCTTATTGTTTGCTAAGAAAATAACCTAACTTCATATCCGTCCCAAAGATGTGCTCAATGAGCCAGTTTTTCAAAAAGTGCATCAACTTTAAGTGAACACTTTCCCTCCCCTCATCAAAGGTTTCCTTAAACGCTATAACCTGGTTTGTAAGCTTGTCATGTTCCAGCTTGTGAGCCTCGTAGTAATGGTAGCTTTTTTCCCTCATGAGACGTTCTTCGTGGGCAAAATGTGTCTTCGAATAGTCGATCAACTCATCGAGGATAGGGCCGACAACAGCTTTCCCCTTACCGGTACAAATAGCGTCGTACATTTCATTAAGGAGTATGACCAGTTTTTCATGTTGCCTGTCAATCGATTCTACCTTAACCGATAGCAGGTAATTCCATTCCATAAATAACATATAAATCCCCCCCCCAGGAAATAATAAAATAACAACATTATAATAAAAGAGACGCCTTAAAAAATCAATGAAGAGATTGGTAATTTCCCATTTTTTCCTGCCATTTAAATGCTGTGGATATTATCAAAAAAGCATATCGCTACAGTACTATCTTCCTGGCAATTAAATAACTCATTTCACATTACAGCGGGTCAAAGCGGCCAATAGAATGAAACCATAAAAACAAGGAATCAGCTATTTTCTGTCATCCTGGAAAAAGATACATCTGAATCATGGAATGAAAAAAGGGTCGAAAATTTAATGGAGAGGATAAATATGCTCAGGGGGTTTCGTAAATATGAACCTGGTTTTTACCTTCACTTTTAGCAATATACATTGCCTCATCAGCTTTCTGTATAATTTCAGGCAATGTAATCCCATCTTCAGGGTAAGATGAAATCCCCGCACTGAAAGTGACACCTGACAAAGGGCCGTCAGCGCCGAGAAATTTCAATTTTTTCGTCAGGTTAAGCAATTTGGAAGTGAGTGAATTTGCTCCCTTTTTATCGGTTTCAGAGGCAACGATGACAAATTCCTCTCCTCCGAATCTGCCGACAATATCATTTTTCCTGAGGCCATCTTTTACAAGAAGGGAAAAGTCCTTGAGAAGCTTATCACCGAGCAGATGTCCGTGTTTATCATTAAAGTTCTTGAAATTATCAATATCAATAAATATAACGGAAACAGAATGGTTATGCCTTTCCGCCCTTTTAATCTCCGATTCAATACGTTGAAGCAGGTATTTCTTATTGTACATATCCGTCAGGTGGTCATAAATGGCTTGCCTTTGAAGACTTTCCAACTGATTCGTCTTTTCAACAGCTTCAACAGCCTGTGCGCCAAAGATACTCATAAGAAGAAGATCATTTTCCACAAAAGGATTTTCATTTTTCCTGTAGATCGTAAGAGAACCGATGGCAGACTCTTTGTCTTTAAGAGGTATTGAAAGAACAGACTTGATACTCTCCATGCGGGCAAGATCTTTCTGACTGCACCTTTTCTCCTTCGAGATATCAGCAGTGATAAAACTTTCACCATTCTGGATAACCTTGCCGATTATACCTTCTCCAAGCTTTAATCCCGGCTGGGCAAGAAAGTCAGGGGATACACCAACGCCGGCCTTGATATCGAGTTCACCCGTCTCTATGTTGAACAATCTCAAAGTTGCTGCATCGGCCCTTGTAAGTGAAGCTGCTGTCTGAACGATATGCTGAAGAACTTCGTCTATCCCTTCAAAGACGATAATCCTTTCCATGCAGTAATAAATATTTTTTAAAGCATTGCTGTCCATTGATTACCTGAAACAAAATATCTTAAAATGTTAATTAGTATCCATCGGTCAACTATGGTGGATCAAATTTTGTTTTCAATTTGGAAAGGAGGGATTTTTTGCAAGGTCAAGGAAATCAAGGCTTTCACCGAGTCGTACTGCTGTATGTCGCACAAGCAAAGCCCGAGATTGACGCAGAGATTGCGAAAAAGCACCCTTTCCGGATGAAAACTAATTAAGGTATCAACTCAACAAGAAAGACCAAAAATTAAATGTTAAAAGCGATAGCCCTGTTAGAAATGAAAGGTAAATTCTTTGTACCGAGCATTTTTAACCCTGCCCTGCCGGGCGTAAAGTCCCGGATAGGGCAGAAGTTTCATCCTTTCCAGGATAATAACTTTTCCAGAGGACAATCCGTCATTTTTATACCAAGAGGAATTTTATAACATAGCGCAATCAATGTCTATTGAAAAAAAAAGAAGATAATAATGCGTTAAGAGAGAGAAAAGGCGAGGATTTTATGGTAAATAAATTGTGAGATACTTTTTTCAATTAGTACACTTTCGTCCAGAAATTTTTCGGCAATTTTTTTATTATCAAAAACACCGTCGGCAACAAGAATGGGCGACATTTTATATCTGCCTGCTTCACCTTCTCCGTCATCTACCTTGAGATGTGTTAGACCTGCTTTTTTGCTCCAGCTAAAAGCATGCTCGTTAATTTCTTTGTCGTAGCAAAGTTCAAACTTAACGATCTTACCCTTGCCGTCCTGCCACAGGATAAGGTCAAAAAACTCATCGCCAAACCACCGTTTTCGGATTCCCCCTTCATCCTGTCTGACGGCTGTAAATTCGGTGAGCATTTTATTAAAAAGTCAGACCTTTTCCCTGTCCGGCCCAAAAGGTTTAAGAACAATAATTAACTGAGGCAAGAGAGTGAGCGCAGCAACGAGAGCAATTACCATTGCAAGCACTGTCAAAATGCCAAAATAAATGCTTGGTATGAAGTTTGAAAGGAGGAGAATGGAAAAGCCAATGACAATGGTTACGGACGTATAATACATGGCATAACCAATGGAACTGTGGCAACGATGCATTATTTCCAGATAGGTACCGCCATTGGCGTACTCCCTCTTAAAGCGGTGAATGTAGTGAATGGTATCATCAACGGCAATTCCCACGCTGATAGCGGCAATCGTTATAGTCATCATATCGAGAGGTATTTTTACCCAGCCCATAAAACCCAAAACCGCACCCACTGAAAGGAGATTGGGAAAGATTGCGATCAAGGCAATTTTGAGCGACCTGAAAAGAATGAGAAACATAAACATAAGAATAAAAACAACAGCGCCAAGCGTCAGGATCTGCGAGTTAAAAAGACTTTGCAGCATATTGTTGTAAAGGACAACCAGTCCGGCAAGCTTTATATTCTCCTTTTCAAGTTCAAAATCTCCCGCCAGGTCACGCCGTATTTTTTTGATCAATTCATTCCTTCTCAGGTTTTTATCGGAATCCCTCACTCTTATGGAAAAGCGGACCTCATTATTTTCGACAGAAACATAGGGGCTCAGAATAATTTTTCGAAAACGTTCGGGAAGTTCATTATAAATAAGGGCCAGTTTGAAATTATCGAGAGGTTCGCCATCATTCAGGCTCTTTCCAACCTTGAGCATTGTGCCGAGAGACATAACTTTACCGGTCTCAGGAATGGAATCAAGGTAGTCATGCACCTTCTCCACTTCAGTCATCTTTCGCGATGTAAACCAGTATTGCGCTTTCCCCTTTTCCGCCTCAAACTCCTCTTCAAAATCATCAAACTCATCATCAAACTCATTGTCAGGCTCAGAATTAGCTGAAGAATCCTGTTCCGACGCTTCAGGCTCTTCAACAAACTTTATGACCACATCCAGGGGAGTCGTTCCTCCCAGCTGCTTGTCAATGACTGTCATACCCTGGTAGATTTCAGTCGTATCCTTAAAGTAGTCGATAAAGCTGTTTTCAACAATGAGCATGGCGCCGCCTGCCACACTTGCAACCATCAGAATCCCGCTGACCCACATTATCAACCGGCCAAAAGACTCGGTAAAACGCGCGAGAATTTTCGTAAAAATAAAATGGTTCTCGAAAGATGTATTGGCAGCCCGTTTATCAACAAGCATAAGAATGGAAGGAAAAATGAGAAAGGTAAGAACAAGCGAAACACCGATACCGGCAGTCATCATCCATCCAAAATTAATAACAGGGAGAATATTACAAAGAATGAGCGAACTGAAACCTGCCATGGTCGTCAAAATAGCATAGGCACATGGTTTTGCCATTGAGGTTACTGTATGGAGAATAAGTTCTCTTTGATCTGCTTCAGGTCTCAATCCCAACAATTCCCTGTATCGAACAATGAGGTGAATGGTAACAGCCATGGTGATAATGATCTGGATGGATATAAAGTTGGACGATATGACCGTCACTTCCCAGCCAAACATGCCCAGCAAACCCGATGTGGCAACAACGGAAAAACCGCAGCATAGTATAGGAATAATAACCCATCGCTTTTGCCTGAAAATAATCCAGAGAGTAATAACGAGAAATAACATGACGGCAGTGCCGAATATCTTGAGATCATTCTTAACATAGGTAATCAGATCATCAGCAACCATGCTGACACCACCGAGGAAGAGATCTGCCTCTCCCCGGTATTTATCCATGATGCCTCTCACCAGAGCAATATTTTCGTGCTGTTTAATGCGCATTCTGTCCCGGTGAATTTTAAAATCAGCCTTTACATGATCGAACTCCATTCGCTCTTCAGCAGTAATAGTTCCCTCTTTAAGCTTCTCTTTCAACTCATTTCTGCGCTTTAACAGGCTGCGGAACACCTCGTCTTCAGGCAGGTTAACCTGGAGTGCAGTCGTTTTAAAGTCCGGGCTTACCAGCATATCGCTGTATATGGGACTGCTGAGGAATTCTTTTTTGGCAAGGCCCCGGGCCGCCTCAGGCGATTCGAGGGTTCTCACACTTTTAACCATTTCCTTAACGGGCATGGGCGGGCTTTCAAGGAGGGGAACATCGAGAAGGGAAACAACAGATTCAACACCTTCAAGGGCGATAAGATCATCGCGAAGACGTCTTATGTTTTCGAGGGTCTTATCTGAAAGGAGATCATCTTCAGGAGAGTAGGTAATAATGAGATAGTCAGGACTGCCGTAACGGGCATTGACCTGACGGGTAAGACGAAGATCTTCATCATCTTCGAGAACAAGCGTTTCAGCCGAAGCATCGACTTCAAGTTTCCTCGCTTCATAGCCAAGGAAGGCGATAAGAAGAATAATAAAAAAGATAACAAGATAGGGATGGTTTAGTATCCACCTGTCATAGATCGTTTTGAGCATGTCAGGACAATTCCCTAGTTAGTTTTCATCCGGAAAGGGTGCTTTTTCGCAATCTCTACGTCAATCTTCGGTTTTGCTTGTGCGATGTACAGTAGTACATCTCCGCGCAAACCCTTGATTTCCTTGACCTTGCAAAAAATCCCTCCTTTCCG
>JAOUBX010000030.1 GCA_029860075.1 Deltaproteobacteria bacterium
ACTCTAACCTTGACCAGGCTGCCCAAAGGTATGGCCTTTAAATCGACAGGCTTACCATCGAGAGTTTCATATTTTCTGACAAGGGTAAAACCTTTTGCTTTGGCCGAGAGATCGGTCTTTTCAAGCGGGATTTCATAATTTAGCCTTAAAGAGAGATAAGCATTGGGAACATTTCCTTTTACCTCCGCTGTCACCATATCACCCGGCATTAATCCCAACTCCGCGTCTGAATAAGTAATTCTGCGAACCTGCTCATCAGGCGCTTCCATAGTGGATAGCGAAATATTTTTATCTTTCAGGAGAATCGACACATGGGGGATATCTCCCAGGGAACCTCTTCGATGGGAACCGCTTCCCGTTACCTGTGAAATTCCCATAATGCCAAAGACATTTTCCTGCGTATTCCCCCACATCTGCCCTCTCCTCCTGGCAAGAAGGCCTTCCATTAACTTTCCTGTCATTTCCCGGTCAGAATCTGACGATCCAAAGGCAATCAGCGATGCACCGTGGGTCCGCAGCGGGGAATCCATCGACCAGCCCCCTTTTGCCTTCGAATCAAAGTAGGCTTCCTTCGCCGTTTTCTTTGCATTATCTTTAATTGCCTGCAAAATAGGTTGAAGCAGTGACTGATCCCCTCCCTCCATTTCACCTACAGCTATGGCAAGAAAGGAAAACCCGAAACCTGTCAACTTGGAACGATTCTCCCATAAAGCGTTAATATATTGCGGTTGAGGGCGGCCGAGACGTCCCAGGGTCATCACAAAGAGCGCTCTTGTATCTCCGTCAGCTATATTCCCATGAGGGATACTTTCGGTTATTTGACCGGAACGAAGCGCTTGCTCCAGATAGTCTGCCATTCCGGCAAGGGCACTGTCGGGGACGTCATAACCTCTTTCTTTTGCGGCAATAAGGGCCGTCAGGCCAAAGGCCGTGGCAAAAGCATGAGGACTGTCACTTCCCGGCCAATAGGCAAGACCACCCTTTGATGTCTGGAAAGACAGGATTCTTTTGACGCCTGCTTCAGAGAATTTTTTCAAATCCTCCTGGTTAACCTCTACACCAATAACAGGAAGGAGTTCTTTTAGTACGACAAGGGGATAGGCCGTACTTGTCGTCTGTTCGATACAACCGTTGGGGTAGCGCATTAAGTACTGGACGGCGCCCTTCAGTTCAGTCAGTTCCGTGACTGATAATACAAGCTCGCTTTTCGCCGTACCCTTGATGTAATAGTCAGGAAGCTTAAGGCTGACCTTGTTGTCATTGAGCACCTTGACACTCTTTACCTCAGAAACACTCGTTCCGGGACTGATGATTGGAACGGTGTACTCTCCGGCATCACGATGTGATGCTGTGGACGCGATAAATCGTACCTTGGCAGTACCGCTGATTCCTGCTTTAACCCTAAAGGGAATATTGGCCGATTTTCCGGGAGCGACAATTACTTTCGACACATCTTTTTGACTTATGAGCTTAAGTCCTTCAAATTCTGCCTTCAAGGTAATTTCTTCCCGCTTTGATGTATTATTGAAGACCATCGCTTCCACCTGAAGCTCATCTTCGGGATAGATAAATCTCGGTATAACAGGTTGAATCATCAGCGCTTGCTGATTGACAAGCATATGGTCCGATGAGCCGAATCGCATTTTTTTATCGGCAGCAACAACCATGACCCTGTAGGAGGTTAAATTATCAGGCATGGTGAATGTAATCTCTGCCTTTCCGGAAGCATCGGTTTTAAGATCAGGATTCCAGTAAGCCGTACTTTTAAAGAGGTTCCTCAATATGGCTTCCAGGTCACTTCGGGAGGTGAGGTCCACTTCGTCATCATCACCGCCTGGGAAAATCTTTTCTAATCGTTCCCGCCTCGAATGGGGAAGATCAAGCCAGTTTGATCCTGTTCTTACTCCGAGAGCCCTCGGCGCATAGACCGTATCGAGAGGATTGGGCGTCAGATAAGCGGTCATATCCAGTACGGCTTCATCGACAACCATAGCCGTCAATTGGGCCTGAGTTCCCTCATTTGAATAATTCTTAACCTGGATAGGAATGGTTACCTTTTCCCCGGGACTGACATTTGAAATCCTTTTATCGACGAGCACATTAAGGCGCTGCCTCGACGGGTCAACATCGAGCTTTACATAGCCCACTTTAAAGCCGGGAGCGCCCGTTTCAAAGCCCGAGGCATCTTTCATGAAATGCTCACGCCCCCTGACTATAATCGTCGAAATAAATACATTGGGAGCATATTCGGCAAGTATGGGAATCTTTATCTCGGGCGTATTATTGTCTATATTAATGATCCGCGTTTCAATGACACCATTGACCTCTATGGTTACTAATGCGGTAGCCTTTTTATAGGGTGTCTGGGGTATAAGGACGGCCGTATCACCGATCTCGTAGCTTTCCTTGTCTTTAACAATATCTATTTTCTCAATGTCAAAACGGGGCCACGCGGTAGACTCATCACCGGATACAGTCAGATAGGTCGATGTTCTGACCTTATTCCCCTTCGAATCTGTGGCATCGAAATTAAAGCGATAGATTCCCGCTCTTGATGGTGTATAGCTGAACTCCTCCGGTCCGGCACCTGACGTCAGGGATTCTCTCAAGACAGTATCTCCAACCATTCGGTTAAACATCTGGACTTTTGAAGATTGGTACTGCCGTGCCGTACTGTGATACTCTATGTATTCAACCTGAACATCAACGTCGGTATCTCTCATTACTTTCCCGGCAGTATCGACAACCACAAAGGGCATAACCACCTTTGTATTGGAGCGAACAACCTCTCTTGCCGGCGGCTTTACTCCCACGTAAAATCCCGCAGGATGAACGACCCTGCTGAGACGGCTTGAATAAGCTTGCCTGTCAGTGTCGGTGACGACGGCCTCAAAAGTATATTTCATTCTCCCGGCACTCACATGATGAGCCGGAGTAAAGCTTACCGTCTGCTTTCCCTCGGCATTAAGGAGACCTCCATGGGAAAGAAAAATTCCCGTAAGGGTCGCATCTTCCGCACTCTGAAAAACGTAACCGGGAAAGCTGCTTAAATGCAGAGGGGACTGAACTCTTGTCACTTTCCAGTTAAAATCCCTGTTTCCCATCGTTCCGCCATGATAATACCTTGATTCAATATCGACATTAACCGGCTCACCGGGAGTCCACTTCCGGTTTCGATCATCGACAGAAACGACAAAGGTAGGGACACGGTACTCTTCTACCTTGAAGGAACTGGAAATATATGAAGAGCCATTGGATACGATAATGTCATATCGACCAACGGCACTCCCTTCGGGAATCTCAATTTCAAAGTCGGAGGCGCCATATTCATCACGAACCATTTCAGTCTTTAAAATCTCTTTAGATCTGGGATCTCTCACAACGATGTTCATGTTCTTCACATCACCAGAGTAGGTGTAGGTTTTTATATAAACCTTATCTCCAGGCCGGTAGACCCCTCTTTCCGTAAAAATAGAGCCTCGAAGAGGTATATTGTCGTTAACAATACCGGGAAGATTAAACTGCCAGGGGGATGAGAGTTCATCATTCCTTAAAACCATAATGGACTTATCCTTTGCAACGAGATAAAGAGAGTCATCGCCCTTTACGGGAAAGTCGTTACTTTGAGGCGTAATCACGGAAAGTCCATGACTGTCTGTCTGCCCCTCTCCAAGAATATTTCCTCTCAAATCGAAAAGCTCAATGGGTATATTGGGCAAAGCCTCTCCGCTGGAAAAGGAAGCGAGCCACACCAATATCTTGTCCTTTGAAACTTTGGCAGTTATTCCTGTTTCCGATACGTTGACTAAAACCGTCCTCTCAATATCCTTTTTTTCGCTCCCCTTGCCTCTTCCAATAAACTCAAAGCACTTGAATCCTTCCGTAAGCGGTCTGTCAAGCTTAAAGCTATCTGAAGTATTTTCATTCAAGATCCAGTCGGACAAATCCTGACTATAGGCCAGATCACTCTCTGTCAGACCATAGGCCGATGCACGGGTAGGTTTGTGTCTTAATTCCCGGGCCCTGATATAAGCGTTTGCTGAAGAGAAGCTGTAGATCTTCACCTCAACGGTCTCCAGGTTTAAACCTTTAAAAGGGATGGAAATATGCGAAGGTTCAATTGTGACCGGTTTATCAGGAACGGAAAATTCAGGTGGCAGGTCCTGCGCCTGAAAAGCAATATTGACAGCTTCACGCAGCGGATTTCCAAGAAAATCAGAAAAACTATAGGGTAGAGATATATCATATTTTTGACCAGGCTGCAGTTCCAGGTCTATCCTTACATAGTCATCTCTGTAATAAATGATATTTTGTTTTACAGGTTCAGGCTCTATTTTGAATGCCCTTTGAAAATCCTGATAATCAAAAAATGAGGAAAATTTGAGATGAACCTTTGACTTCAGGCTCATCCTGCCTGAGGCGAGCTTCCCATCCCAGGTAGCTTCATCCAGCTGAAAAAGGGATTTATAGACAAGCCCTCTTCTTTCAATTTCAGGTTCAGTGTTATCAGGGTGGCCACGCCAGGAGGGAATGCTTAAAATAATTTCTTCATTATGATTCAAATCTTCATCAATAGTGATGGCAATAACATATTCATCCTCAATATCAAGGTCAAACTTTTCCCCTACATTCGTTGGGCGACTAATGGAATAAGCTATTTTTGTCCAGTCAGCTTTATTTAATTCGATAAAATCTTTAATAAAAAATATATCTGCCGGCTGATCAAAGAGTAAATAATAAGGCCCCTTACCAATGAATTTTTTATATTTCCCGTCTCCAAGGGATGTAATAAACCTGGGAGCACCCATAATGGTATCCCAATTAACGACTTTACCGCCTGCCCTGAACCTGGGCAGACTAAGAGACCGGGTAAAATACTTTGACGAAAACTCTGACCCGAAAAATGGAATGATGGGACTGATGCGAATATCCATATCGGCTCCCCAGCCGAGCTGGTTTGATGTGGGGATAAAGGCAAGATTTTTTGAATCCTTCCATCGGAATTCACCCTTCAGGGGAGGGATGAAGTAAATGCTTGAGATTATTTCACTCTTGATATCATCTATATCCAATCCCGATTCATCAGGAGGAATTACATTTTCACTAAACTTTATTTCGATAGGGTCTTTGATATGATCGATGTCAGGAATCTCTATCTTGAGTTCGCTGTAAGTACCGGACAATTCATCTGCCTGGGGAGAACTCCAGGGCAACAACAATATAATTACCGAAATCATAAAAATATTAAATAAACGTGGAATCATTTGCCCTCCATTTTTTAACTATATTTTGCTGTTAAAGAAAAAGCTTCCAAACCCCGATCATATAATCCGCTTCCTGTTATGCACTGTTTAAAAATACGGCCCGACCTTCCCCGGAGATGGGGGAAAAGGTCAGGCTTTTATGTTTCTGATAAAAAAACTATTGTACATTCACCTGGAAGGATTGAAGCACCACACTTTGCTGCTTGCCTTCATCAAGCTGTTTGAATGAGATGGTCCACTTGCCGGGTCTGTCAAGCTTATATGCAGTCCAGCTTCTGTATCTCACAGAGCCTTTAACTTTCAACTCTCTAACCTTCCAAACCATTCCCATATTTTTGAATTCCACATAAATAGTGTCACTGTCACCCTGTGGCACCAGGAAAGACGCCCATGCTGTTATTTCTTCATTCATGGGAAAGTTGCTTTCATCAACGGGCGTGCCGCAGTTATTTTTCTCAGGGCCTTCCTTTATAACTTCCTTACAGAGTGCCGCTTTAAGAAAAACCGCGCCGCCGCCTTTTCCGGTATAGTAGTAATCAATTACTCTTCTTGCTTCATCAGAGCTTACTTTGGCATAGCCAGGTGAAGCACCTAATACTCCGATTATTAGCGCTGCAAAAACCCATGTTCCTTTTTTCATACCTTCCTCCTCTTTAATATTATTATTTTCCAATAAATTGCTTATACCACAGCACTAACCACTTGTCACGACATATATTGCCAAATGTGCGACATATGTTGCTCTTATACTTTTTTGGGATTGAAGGTTCACCTTTGAAAGGCAGCAAATGAAGCCCCGGCGGCAACCTGCCGTCATAACTTGTTAATTTTGTTGTCTTTCCCGGCTCTAGTACACGACAGGGAAGTGAGGTATGAGTTCATTCTGAAGGATGGTTCCCTTGGCTGCTGACGGCAAGTGCAGGCCGGTTACGCATCACAACTCTTCCAAGGCAAACATTCAAACTGAAAAAATCAAAAAAAAGACCGCCTCAAAAGGCGGTCTTATAGACTTGAAAGCAAACGATTAAGAATTGTATTCCCTAAATTATCCTGCTTTTCCCTGTCTCATTGCCACAGCTTAAGGAATCTTCCAACCTTGCCATGTTAAGGCAATATTAGTATGGGAGATAATGAGTTGAAATTTGTCGTACCATCACCAAGCTGACCATAGCCGTTATATCCCCAGGCCCATAAACTGCCGTCGCTCTGCAGGCCGATCGAATGGAAGCTGCCTGCTGCCACTTCTGCCCAGGCTGTATTAGTTCCAACCTGAACAGGTGTTGGACGGTTGTTTTCCCATGTCCCAAGGCCCAACTGGCCGTAAGTACCATAACCCCAGGCCCACAAAGTCCCGCTGTTCTTAATCGCAATCGTATGGGATGCACCTGCAGATGCCATTTTCCATGTATTGTCCATTCCAACCTGGACAGGCGTGTTCCTGTTTATCGTACTTCCGTCACCAACCTGCCCATGATTGTTAAGACCCCAAGCCCATAAAGTTCCGTCGTTCTTTAGCGCTACGGTATGATAGTTACCACCCCATACTGCTTTCCATGAATCGGCGCCGACTTGAACCGGTGTGAGTCGGAGTATAAACGTTCCATCACCAAGCGCTCCGTGCAGGTTATTTCCCCAGGTCCATAAAGTGTCGTCATTCCTAATGGCAATCGTATGATTGCCACCGGCTGCTACCGCTTTCCAGGTGTAACCGATTCCTACCTGGACGGGTTGCAGGCGGGGTGTAAACCTGGTCCCATTACCAATCTGGCCGGAATAATTATAGCCCCAGGTCCATACAGTCCCGTCACTCTTTAGCGCAACAGAATGATAACTGCCTGCCGCCACATCTTTCCAGGTATCATGAATGCTTTCAACCAGCGCCGGTTCTAATTGATCAGTTGTGCTATTGATTCCTAGCTGCCCGAAAGCATTATAACCCCAGGCATATAAGTTGCCGCTGCTGTCAATAGCGAGAGTATGATAATCTCCGGCAGCTATCGATTGCCAGGCATTACTTCCTATCGGCTCGGGCAAGTTCTTATTGCTCGTGCCGCCATCGCCAAGCTGTCCGTATTGATTGCGCCCCCAGGTCCGTAAAATACCGTCAGCACTTATTAACGCCGTATGATCATAGGCAGCGATAGTATGCGGGCTATCTTCGATAGCCTTGAAATAAGCAATAACATTCAAGGGAGAACTGACTGTAAAAGCACAAACAGGATTCGTACCGCAACCTGCGCCAGACCAATAGTCAAATGCATAATCAGGGTCGTTTGTTGTCGCTGTCAGAACCACAGGTGTTGAGTCTGCATATATGTAACATCCTGCACCGCAGGAATCTCCAGAGGGGGAAACATCAACAGAACCAATGCCGTCACCGGCAAGGCTAACATTTAGTTCATTATCTATGCAGACTAGAGGATCTATAGGATTATTATCTGAATCAGGGCATATCCGGTTCCCGTCAATGCAGGTTTGTTGGCTTTCATGACAATTATCACTGTCCGGCCCATCACAGCTAAGTCCAAACCATAGTTCACCGGAGCCATCGGAGGTTCCGACATTACAATCATTATTTACGTTGTCACATAGTTCCGTAGCTCCGGGATGAATGTAAGCATTATTAGGTTCACAGTCATTGCCGGAGATACAACCAATTGCTCCAAACCGAAAGTAACCATCACCATCAGCATCATCACAGGGGCAGGCCTCCGGAGTTGGACAATATCTAAAACTATAACCTGTTGATGCAATATTAACACCGCTGTCTATCAGAATTGGATTTGTATTCCATCCATAGACATCACTATAACACTGAACACTGTAAATGTCTCTTACATCAACGGTCATTACATTAAGTTGCCCGGGAGTGAGGCCTGCCGTATTCACTGTAACTGACCAGGGTACGCTCGTAAGTAATTCGTCTATCGGCGCAGCCAGACTTTCAGGCCCACCGTTGAAAGATGAACGGACTTGTGCATAAACAGCCCCGTATGCCGGAAATCTCCTGCCCAGCCCATTACCGGAATAAGGCGCACATTCCGGAATACCCACAGTCTCACCGGTAGGCGTATCATCAGAACTTACAAAAGCAGTTCCACTTAATGTTACTGAAGTTGCAACCGTCTCGCCGCCCACAGGAAAACTTGGTGTGCCTGTCAGAAAAATACTTCCTGATGCCCCAAACACCGGAGAGCATGAGAATACAAGTGTTATTATAGTGAGCAAAATCCCTATGGATCTGTTTATAAATGTTTTAGAAACGTCTTTATGCTTTTCTTTGTTAAAACGATAGTTTACCAGCTTTTTTTGTAAATTTCCTTTTTTCATATTTTTCTCCTCCCAATTTTTTGCTTTGAGGGTTTTCAGGATCAATACCAAATAATCTTAATAACATTCCGTACCATAACTTTCATCTATTGACCCAATTCTTTGTCATGCCGAAGTCTATGCCGAAAAACTGCGCGTAAACTGCGTTTTCCTGATTGACATTTCAGTCAATTTTATTTTAAACAAGACAATATTAGGGCCACTCCATCCTGTCTACAGGAAACATCTGCGCTTTACAGGACATTACTGTCATCTACTGGACAATACTGACCTTTAGTGGAATACCATGACATTTCAGGTGTTTTTTTGGGTGGATGTAGTCATGAGAATTGACGTTTAAGGGGTTATTATGGGAGGGACTTTTTCAGGGGCAAAGGGGTTGGTGCAAGTTAACCTACTATTGTACAATTACCATTCTATATTTTCAATGGTGATCGACTTTTTGTTCTCTTTAACGATGCGTATTTTTGAATTCAATACGTCTATATGCCAGTCATTATACTTTGATATTTGTTTTATTTTTTTTGTATTTTCCGCGCTTTTGCTTGTAAGCCACAGTGAATAAGTCTCAGTTTCCTCATTATAGGTTTCGATGAGAATTTTCTGTTTCAAATCCCTCTTCTTGACCCCAACGTTGTTTTTTATGGAAGCGCTGTCTTGATCGTTAAAAATAACGGCATTCCATTTCCCGTCAAAGTTCGTTTCATAAAGAACAGAAACGATCTTGTCTTTATTATTTCCGTTGAATACATATACCCCTTTCTCTTCAGCAGGGAAATAAATGTAAATATCCGTGGTTTTAGTGTTGTCACCTTCAAGAAAACCGCCTTTCTCCGTTGTTTTTATTGATTTTAGATAGTAGCCTGTATCCCGGTCATATTCACTCAGGGTCAAACTGTAGCTATACCCTAATCCTGCATAGACATCTGGACTCCAAAGGAAAATCAATAATATAATTAAACGTTTTTTCATATTATTCTCCTGCACAATAATTGAAATCAGCGGGCTTCATATAGAAAACACATAAAATCTGTTTCCACAAGTCCTTCCAATCCTTTCTTCGATATTGTTTCTATTAGCTCATTAAATATGGTACCTTTTTCCTGGTGGATCATTTCTCTTCCTCCTGTCATTCGTTTTGCCGAACTATTTCAGGAGTCCTGATTTTATCCACCGCTTTCAACCTTTAAATTCAATTTACAGAAAAAAATGTTACACTAACTTTTTGGATAAAGCAATAAATCAGGAGTGGCCTGCATAAACCATTCAAAAAAGCAAAAATGTTCTCAACACCCATCAACTACAATTACCCCCTTTTCAGACCTCCCAGCGAAGCAAGGTCCCTCATATTGCAGGTGACTCTCGGCTGTTCATGGAACCGGTGTGCCTTCTGCGAAATGTACCGGTCAAAGGAATTCTCCATTCGGGATGAGAAAGCAATCTTTAATGAAATAGAGAAGGTTGCCCAAATTGAGCCTCACACAAGAAGGGTCTTTCTTGCCGACGGTGACGCCATGATGCTGCCTACGGAGAGTCTTTTAAGGGTACTCGATAAAATCAGGGGCGCTTTTCCAGGGGTTCAACGCATTTCCTCCTATGCCCTGCCGCGAAACCTGCTGAAAAAATCTGCCTCTCAATTGAAGGAACTCCACGAGGCAGGCCTTAAGCTGCTCTATGTGGGAATTGAGTCCGGTGACGATGAAGTGCTCAAGCGTATCAAAAAGGGAGAGACAGCGGAGACGACAATCAAGGGGCTACTCATGGCCAAAGCGGCAGACATTAAAAGTTCAGTCATTATCATCAACGGTCTTGGCGGCGCCAAATTGTCAGAACAACATGCTCTCGGTTCTGCCGGGGTACTCAATGCCACTCAACCTGAATACGCCTCTACCCTCGTCATCAGTTTCCCTCATGGCAGGGAGCGCTTTGTCCAGGCTTTCGGCAATGATTACGTTCATATGAGTCAGCGCCGGCTTTTCGAGGAAATGAGGATTTTTATAGAGGCCACCACCCTTGAATGCACTGTTTTCAGAAGTGATCATGCGTCCAACTATCTTTCATTGAAGGGTATTCTTGGCCGTGACAAAACCGCGCTCCTTGATCAGATTGCCTATGCCATTGCCCATCCTGAAGAAGCCGGGCTCAGGGAAGAGTGGCAGAGGGGGTTATGAAGTGCCTAAAGTGAGCTTAAGTTAAAAAAACTTTAGGCACTTTCAACTTTAGGCACTTTTTTTACTACCTCTCCTCATAAAGAAAGGTGGAATATTTTATTTCTTGGTGCATCAAAAATAAGAATTATGCTAATATAAAAAGTTGGCGAGTTTATCCTTAATTAACTCGCCACATTTTTCATTTTTCATGACATTTAGCAGGAACGGACCTATGACAGGAGCAGCAGAAAATATTCTCCCCGCCAGCGTAACAAGGCTACAGCTCGGGGAGAAGGAAATATACCTCATCGGCACGGCCCACGTCTCAAAGGAGAGTGTGAAAGACGTGCAAAAGACCGTCGAAGAGGTTGATCCCGATACTATCTGTATCGAACTTTGTGAGGCGAGGCACAGGGCGATTGTAGACAGGGACAACTGGAAGAAGATGAACATCTTCAAGGTCATAAAAGAGAAGAAATCACTTTTCTTGCTTGCCCAACTCATTATGGCCTCCTTTTATCGCCGTATGGGTGAAAAGATGGACGTTCAGCCCGGTGCCGAGATGATTGAAGGCATCAAACTGGCCGATTCGCTGCACAAGGAACTGATCCTGGCCGACCGTAACATTGAAATAACGCTCAAGCGCGTTTGGGGCCATCTGACTTTCTGGCACAAGATAAAGATGATAGGCCAGATGATGATGAGCCTCTTCATTGACGAAAAGATTGATGAAAAGATGATTGAAGAGATCAAAAACCAGGACCAGCTTGAACATATTATGGAGACCTTTGCCGAGGAGTTTCCCGAAATTAAAAAACGGCTTATTGACGAAAGAGACATCTATCTTGCTCAAAAGGTACGTAAGGCACCGGGCAAAAAGATTGTTGCCATTGTCGGCGCAGGCCATGTATCGGGAATGAAAACCTATATAAATGAAGATATCCCCCTGGAACCGATCATGGAGATACCTCCCAAATCGATCATTCCATCCATTCTTAAATGGGCAATCCCTGCGATTATCGTCATTCTCATTGGTGTCGGAGCTATGCAGGGCGGGGCCGAACAATCGATGGATTCCATCTACATCTGGGTACTCGTTAACGGCGTCCTTGCAGCCGTTGGCGCAGCGCTTGCCTTTGCTCACCCCATTGCCATCGTCACGGCTTTCCTTTCAGCCCCGCTGGCGAGCCTGAACCCCATGGTAGCCACAGGTTGGGTAACGGGACTTGTTCAGGCGGGAGTCAAAAAACCGACCGTTGCCGACCTTGAAGACCTGCCGAGAGCAACGTCATCTTTTAAAGGCTTCTGGCTAAATCCCGTCAGCAGGATACTTCTTGTGGTAGCGCTTGCCAATCTGGGGAGTACGCTGGGGACGTTTATTGCAGGGAGCTGGATTGCGATGAAGGTTCTGTAGGCTTTCTCTCGGGAAAAATCAAGTGCAAATTGTTTCCCAAAGACACATAGAAAAAAATAGATAACCTTAGGCGTTCTTTACACATATCTGTCATTTCGAGCGCGCCCGAACAAAGTGACAAGTGCCCTTGGGGTGTAGGGAGAAATCTTTAAGATTCCTTACATGCCTTCGACATGGCAATGGGACTTAAACTGTTACGGATTAATAGATTTTTCCTTTGGGCTTTTTCACTCTTTGCGTCCTTTACGCGAAACCACTAGCAAACGCCACACCTGACACAAGCCCCAATGTTACAAGGCGGCGTCACCTTACCTGCAAGCCCCCGTTCATATTCCTTCCATAGATAATCCTTTTTGAGCCCTATATCAAGCACATCCCAGGGAAAAAGCTCTTCCCTGCAACGCGCCCTTGCCGTATAAAAGGCAGGATCAATGCCTGTATCGCGAATGGCCTTTTTCCAGTTGCCTTCATTCTTATGAACTTCCAGAAGAAGGTCTGAAAGTCTGCGGTCACCGCGGCTCAGCAATCCCTGGATATGGGCCCACCTCGGCAAATCACTGATCATTTTGATATTGGGTTCTCTGCCTAAAGCCTTCTTTATTTGCCTGAGTTTTTCTTTCAGTATTTTTTCATCCTCCATGGGGCGCCACTGGAAAGGAGTAAAGGGCTTGGGCACAAAGCAATTAACGCTGAGCGTAATATTTCCCACCTTTTTATGGACCTTGCTCTCTTCAATAAACCGGTTACGGCATCGGATGGTTATATCGATAATGCCGTCAATATCTGCCGCTTCCTCAGTGGGCAGACCGATCATAAAGTAAAACCTGATATTAGGAATGCCTACCTTGCCAAGAAGGGCCACAGCATTTAGGATATCAGCATCGGACAGGCCCTTGTTAATAACTTCTCTCATGCGCTCTGTTCCTGCTTCAGGCGCAATGGTAACGGTTTTGAGCTTTCCCTTTTTTATGTGCGAGAGATATCCCTCTTCAAGGGCATCGGCCCTTACGGCAGAAAGGGAACTCCGGCCGCCCGATTCATGGATGGCCCGGCATATTCCCTCAATGTCGGGGTGATCGGCGAGAGAGGGACTGATAAGGCCAATTCGCTTGCCTTCGGCTATTCCCTCTTCAAATTCAGAGGCAAGCCTATCCGTTTTTCTCTCTCTCGGCGGCAGGTTGATAAATCCGGCGGCACAGAAACGGCAGCCCCGCCCGCAGCCTCTCCCTACTTCAACAAGGTACATGTCACCAAATTCGGTATCTTCCGTAAGAACAGAAGAACCGCCGCGACTGACTTGAAGCGCTTCCTCTTCGAGCCATGCGCGGCTCACCCTTTCAGGAACACCGGCTGAAGCCTTGTAAGCTAAAACCCTTCCATCATCATGGTAAACAACGTCATACAAAGAAGGCACATAGATGCTTTTTATTTGCGAGAGAGACTTTAGGCGTTTTCTGCGCGGAAGCTCTCTTGATTTTTTAAATGCTTCCATGAAGGGTGCAATAATGACCTCCCCCTCGCCAACAGCAAAAAGGTCGATAAAATCAGCCACTGGTTCCGGGTTGAGATGGGATGTTACGCCACCTGCAATGATGAGGGGATCTTCTTCCCCCCTGTCAGCAGATTTAAGAGGAATTTTTGATCGAAAAAGTATTTCAAGGATATGGGGGAAATCATTTTCAAAGGGAACGGAAAAAGCAATAATATCAAAATCGGTCAGGGGCCTGTCACTTTCCAGTGATGTCAGCCGCCTTCCGGACCTCTCAAATTGGGGCCTCTCCTCCCTGTCGGGGAGGAAGGCCCTTTCACAAAGAACATCGTCTCTCTCATTGAGCAACCGGTAGACCAACTGAAAACCGAGGTTGGACATTGCGACGGAGTAGGTATTGGGGTAGACAAGGGCGATGGAGGAGGTGTCAAGTCCCCATGCTTTACGCACCGTACCGATTTCCTTCGCCAGGCGGTCTTTCCGCTTCGCTGCTAGATTAGGAGACATTCATATTTTAAAATAGTCATATAATCACTTAAACATAACAGATAAAAAACAGACCGAAAGCAACTCCCGTCTCAATCATAATTTATCTGTCAAATTGAGCATCAAATAATCTTAGTCCGCCTGCTTTCTCAAAAAGGTCGGTATATCATACTCATCTTCATTCACTTCACCGAAGACGGATCCCGTACCGGTTTGCCTTACATCGATTCCTTCAGGCTTTTTGTCTCTCCTTAAATAAGCGGGAAGGTCCCTGTTTTCATTCCTCACCACACTAACACCACCTCTTTCATTTATCTCACCTTTACCAAACCCTGTGGCAATAACCATAACTCTTAAGTCTTCACCCATACTTTCATCAATTATCACACCGGAAATAATTCTCGCCTCTTCATGGGCCTTTTCCTGGATGAGTACGTTTGCCTCTTCGATTTCATGCATAGTGAGCGATGGACCGGCCGTAATGTTAACGAGCACGCCTCTGGCGCCATTAATATCAACTTCATCAAGCAGGGGAGAAGAAATGGCAAGCTGTGCCGCTTCAAGCGCCCTGCTCTCGCCGGTAGCAATGCCCGCACCCATAAGGGCCATCCCCTTTTCAGACATGATGGTCTTAACATCGGCAAAGTCAACGTTAATGAAACCATGGTTTGTGATGAGATCCGAAACCCCTTTGACGGCATAAAGCAAAACGTCATCAGCTCTCTTGAAGGCATCGAGCATGGACGTGCTCTTGCTGGAAATACTGAGAAGCTTCTGGTTGGGAATGGTAATAAGCGTATCGACAACCTTCTTCAGTTCCCTGATTCCCGCTTCAGCCTGTTTGGATCTCTGGCTGCCTTCAAAGGAGAAAGGCTTGGTGACGACACCAATGGTAAGCGCTCCCACCTCTTTTGCAACCTCGGCAATAACAGGCGCTGCGCCCGTGCCGGTTCCTCCACCCATACCGGCCGTAATGAAAACCATGTCGGAACCGGAAAAAACTTCCTTGAGCTGCTCCTTGTTTTCCATGGTTGCATCCCTGCCGACATCAGGGTTTGCCCCTGCGCCAAGTCCTTTGGTGAGTTCAGATCCAAGCTGGATCTTCAAGGGCGCTACACTGGCTGCCAATGCTTGCGCATCCGTATTGGCAACCATAAAATCAACACCTTCCAGACTCGACTTGATCATGGTGTTGATGGCATTTCCACCACCTCCACCGACTCCGATGACCTTTATCTTGGCCATACTTTCATTACCTCCTATAAACTCAAACATTTGACACCTCCTCTTATTATTAAGGTTTGACCTATACTCTCTGACAATTGACTTTAAAAATATTCGTTAAACCAGTCTTTCATTCTTCTGGTAACCTTGGCAAAAACATTTTCGTCTCCCATCTTGAAACGACTCTTGCCCGGCTCCTTGTTTCCATGGAGCACCAGACCCACGCCGGTTGCATAAATAGGACTGTTAACGACGTCTACAAGCCCACCAATACCGGCAGGGTCGCCACGCCTTACAGGGAGGTTAAAAATCTGCTCTCCCAGTTCAGGCATTCCTTCCATTAATGCCGATCCGCCGGTAATGACAATCCCCGACGCGAGAATATCTTCATAACCGGACCGGATAATTTCATTTCTAACAAGGGTAAAAATTTCTTCTACCCTCGGTTCAATGATATCGGCAAGCAACTGCCGTGAAAGGGTTCTCGGTTTTCTGCCCCCCATACTGGGCACACTGATCGTTTCATCCTTACCGACAAGTGATGACAGGGCGCAGCCATATTTCTTCTTGATTTTCTCGGCCTCATCGGTGGGGGTCCTTAGCCCGATAGCGATATCATTGGTAAGATGATCGCCTCCGATAGAAAGAACGGCCGTATGTCTGATACTCCCTTCGACAAAGATGGCGATATCCGACGTGCCGCCACCAATATCGACAATGGCAACACCCAGTTCCTTTTCATCAGCGCTGAGCACCGCTTCTGCCGAAGCGAGTTGCTCCAGGATGATGTCATTCACATCGAGTCCCCCCTGGTTTGCGCATTTGACAATGTTTTGGGCCGACGTTGCGGCGCCTGTTACGATATGCACCTTCGCTTCGAGCCTCACACCGGACATGCCGATAGGCTGACGGATTCCGTCCTGGTCATCGATAATAAATTCCTGGGGCAGGATGTGGAGCACCTCCCTGTCCATCGGAATGGCAACGGCCCTTGCCGCGTCGATAACCCTTTTTACGTCCGTCTCTTTTACCTCACTGTCTTTTACGGCAATCACACCATGACTGTTGAGTCCCTTTATATGCCCCCCTGCAATGCCTGCATAGACCGAACTGATACCGCATCCAGCCATCAATTCAGCTTCTTCAACGGCCTTTTTGATAGATGCAACGGTACTTTCAATATTGACGACGACACCTTTTCTGAGGCCCTTTGACGGATGAGAACCTATGCCGATAATATCTATTCCCTCTGCCGTAATCTCTCCCACAATGCAGCAGATCTTGGTTGTCCCTATATCGAGCCCTACAATGAGATTTTCCTGCTTTCCCATCCCAATCACCTCCTTCTGGTCGTTTTACAGTAATATAACTTCATATTTATGACCTTCCTGAAAACTTCCTAAAATACTTAATCTCCATAAACCGGCCTCATTTCAGCGCCCCCTGATGGGTAAAGTACCTTTCCGGATGAAAACAAAGTTTCATTTATTATAGTTTCTGGATGGAAACTAAATAGCCACCTTGACAAATACCCTGTCATCGAAGTCGGCGGCTATTTCCTTTGCCTTTATCCCTTTTCGTCCCAAATCGGCCAGCACTTTTTCCGCCCTCACAAGCCTGCTTTCAAAGCCTTCTCCGCCGAGATGAAGGGGGATCCCCACACCAACGGCGTAGACCGTTAATCCGCCGTCCTCCTCAAGAACCAGCTCGGAGAGATTTTTCAGGGAAACAGTACCTCTTCTCTCTTTCAGAAGGGAAAGAAATTCAAGGCCCCTGCTGATAGACTCAAAGGATTTCTTATCCCCTTCAAGGAGTCTCTCCTTTTTAATGCCTCTCATAACGGGATAGTCCCATCCTGATTTATAATCGGCCTCGGCAAAAATATAACCTTCATTATCAACGTAGTAAAAACCCTCCAGGTTGATCATTGCCACAGGCGCCCTCTCTAAAACAATGATTTTTAGGGAATGGGGAAACTGCCTCTCCAGTTTAACCGCTTTCATCCAGGGCAGGGCTTCCAGCTTTTTGCCTGCATTTGCAAGATCAAAGGTAAAAATATTTCTTTTTTTATTAAGGCCTGCCGCCCTTAAAAGCGTGTTACGGTTTATCTTGTCATTCCCTTCGATAAAGACCTCAGAAATGGCAAAGTAATCCGCCGTCGAGAGAAAGAGCCAACTGTAGTGCAGCCCCGCCGAAAGGGCAATGATCACTGCCAGGGTAAGCGCCACGGAACCACACTTTTTAAGAAAAGTCTTTATATTAAAAGTACGGGCCTTCTTCTTTCTTTCCTTCTTGGCAGCCTTTCGCTTCTTTTTTTCGCTAAAATCTTTCATCGTTTTTTAATAGAGATCCGTCCTTTACTAAAAACTGCACTCATCCTTAACTTCAAGGTTACTCACATCATCTGCAACAGTTTTATCATCCAGGGCTGCCCCTTCTATCATCTTTTCGACAAGGGCGACAAAGCTCAGGCCCGCTTCTCCGGCAGCCATAGGAAGCAATGAAGTCTGCGTCATACCCGGTATGGTATTAATCTCCAGTACATAGGGTGTGCCCTCTTCAGAGATGATGATATCGACCCTGGCAGCGCCGCGGCATTCAAAAAGTTCATACACCTGGCGGGCAATGTGATTAATCTTCTTTGCAACCCTGTCATCAAGTTCGGCAGGGACCTTGTATTCAGTCATCCCCTTTGTATATTTAGACTCAAAATCGTAAAAACCTTTTTTGGGAACGACCTCGACAATGGGGTAAATCTCACTGTCCATAACACTGACCGTCACTTCCCGCCCTTCGATAAATTTCTCGACCAGAATCTTCGGCCCATAGCTGAAAGCCTCTTTCATGGCAGGCTTCAGACCTTCCACCTTTTCAACCTTTACAATGCCGATTGTCGAACCTTCAGCGACAGGCTTGACGATGACAGGATATTCCATGCCGGTCTGAATTTCCCCATGGAGATCAAGAGGCGCCGAAAACACCTGAAAAGGGGCCGTTGGAATACCTCTTGAGTCCATGATCATCTTTGAAAAGGCCTTATCCATCGTCGTCGCGCTGGCAAGCACACCGGAACCGGTGTAGGGGATTTTCATCACTTCCAGCAGGCCCTGTATAGAACCGTCTTCACCGGTCTTGCCGTGAAGGGCGATAAATGCCCGTTCAAAAACGCCCGGCCTCAATTGATCAAGGCTATTGCTTATATCAACAGCCCTGGCGTCATAGCCGCCGGATTGAAGGGCGGCCAGAACGGCAGAACCGCTTTTGAGCGATATTTCCCTCTCTGACGAGCTTCCACCCATTAAAACGGCTATTTTCCCTTTTTTTCTACTTTTCATGTCCATCAATTCCTGTAAAACTAATCCTCTCCAATAATCTTCACTTCCGTCTCCAGAAGAATGCCGCTATCATCATAGACCCGCTTTTTTGCAATCGCTATCAGTTCAAGGATGTGAGCAGCCTTTGCGCCACCACAGTTTTCAATAAAGTTTGCATGCTTTTCCGATATCCTGGCATTGCCTGCCCTAAAGCCCTTGAGCCCGGCCGCTTCAATGAGCCGCCCCGCATAATCACCGCCGGGATTCTTAAAGACGGAACCGGCCGTCGCTTTGCCAAGAGGCTGCCTGCTCCCCCGCTGAAGGGCATACTTCCTGATTCTTTCCCTGATCTCGCTTTCATCCCCCCTGGTCAGGGCAAAGGTGCACCCTGTAATAACGTGGCCTTCCTCAAAATCAAGATTGCGGTAAGAAAAGGAGAGATCCTCTCTCATTACACTTATTTCCTCTCCCTCCCTGTTCATCAAGGTCACGCTTTCGATGACGTCCTTCATCTCTTTTCCAAAAGCCCCTGCATTCATTCTTACGGCGCCTCCCACCGTACCGGGAATGCCTGAAAGAAATTCCATCCCTTCCAGTCCCTCCCCGGCCGCTCGCGCCACAGCAGCCGCCAGGGTTGCCCCTGCCCCCGCCTGCAGCCTGTTGTCACTGAGGAGGTTTATTTCCCTCAATCCTTTTGATAGGTTGATCACAACCCCTCTTATTCCCCCGTCCTTCACAAGGAGATTAGAACCGAGCCCCAGCACAAAGCAGGGTGCAGCGCTTTGCTTCACGGTGAGAAAGGTCTCCTTCAAGTCCACCCTGTCCAGGGGATAGGCAACAATATCTGCCGGTCCTCCAACCTTAAAAGTGGTATGTTCTTTCATGGGCACATCTCTTTCGACCATTCCTTTTATCCTGCAACCAAGCATTTGGGCAATACGCTCTATAGGCCGGTACCGTTCGTTATTTTCATGGAATCACTCCCCTCAAGTTCATCGAGAAAACGCTCACCCGCTTCCCAGATATTTCCCGCCCCCATGGTAATAACCATATCGCCCTCAAGGGCTTTTTCATGAAGAAGCGCGGGAATGTCCATCCTGTCGGCCACAAAACTTACATCCCGGTGACCATGTCTTTCTATCTCTTCAAAAAGCTTCATCCCTGTTATTCCTTCAACAGGCTGCTCACCGGCAGCATATATTTCCGTCAGGATAAGTGCATCGGCATCATTAAAGGCAGTCACAAAATCATTGAAGAGGTCCCGCGTTCTCGAATACCTGTGGGGCTGAAAAACGACAATGACCCTTCTCTCCCACCCTCCTTTGGCAGCAGACAAGGTGGCTCTTATCTCTTCAGGATGATGCCCGTAGTCGTCAACAACCATAATTCCCTCTGCCTCACCTTTGACCTGGAACCTGCGCTGTACACCGCCGAAGCCCTCGATGCCGCTCTTGACCGCTTCAAAAGGGATATCCATCTCCATGGCAACAGCAATGGCTGCCATGGCATTATAAACGTTATGGAGTCCCGGCATTCCTATTTCAATCCTTCCGAGCATGTCTCCTTTGAAATTAAGGCCGAATGAGGCCCTCATGCCCTCAAAGGCTATGTCACAGGCCTGGAGATCGGCCTGCGGTGTAATGCCGTAAGTAATGAACCGCTTCTTTATCCTCGATAAAAGGAGTTGAATATTCTTGTTGTCCATGCAAAGCACGGCAAGACCGTAAAATGGCACCTTGTTGATAAAATCAAGAAAGGACTGAAGCATTTTATCGACATCACCATAATGATCGAGGTGCTCGGGATCAATATTGGTAACGATAGATACGATGGGTGATAAATAAAGAAATGAACCGTCACTTTCATCAGCCTCGGCAACAAGATAATTGCCCTGGCCAAGCTTGGCGTTACTCTTGATACTGTCCAGCTTGCCGCCAATAACAACGGTCGGATCGATACCTGCCGCCGAAAGTACGGTGGCAAGCATAGAGGTAGTCGTCGTCTTGCCATGGGTCCCTGCAACGGCAATACCTTTTTTAAGGCGCATTAGTTCGGCCAGCATTTCCGCACGCGGTATAACGGGAATGAGTCTTCTATGGGCCTCGACTACTTCGGGGTTATCAGCCTTGACGGCAGAAGAGGTGACAACAACATCAACGTCCTTCAGATTCTCTTCACTATGGCCGTAATAGATGGCGCCGCCGAAAGAGTGCAGCCTTTTTGTCGTATCGCTCTCTCTAAGGTCTGAACCACTTACACTGAAACCGAGGTTGATAAGTACCTCGGCAATACCACTCATTCCTATACCACCAATTCCCACAAAATAAATATGCTGTATTTTACCGAACAATTATGCCTCCTTATGCCCCGGGAATTTATCCCTGTCAGGCGGCAACAAGCCTGGAAAGCTCATCACAGATTTTTTGGGCCGCATCGCCTCCGGCAAGCCCCTTTGCTTTTTTTCCCATATGCCCCAGCTTTTCCCTCATATTAAAGAGGGCATTTACCTCATGAGCAACCCTTTCAGCCGTCAGGTCCGAATCGGGAACCATGATAGCGGCACCTTTATTAACGATGGCTTGGGCATTTACCCGCTGGTGATCATCAGCTGCATGGGGATAGGGGACAAGGATGGAAGCCTTGCCTGCTGCAAGAAGTTCCGTTATCGTTGTAGCCCCGGCCCTGCAAAGAACGAGATCGGCCTCTTTATAGGCCCTTCCCATATCCTTGATAAAGGGCTCGATGCGAGCCTCCATTTCCCCTTCGTTATAGGCCTTTTTTACCATTTCAAGGTCCTCATGACCTGTCTGATGAATTATTCTTAAGCCTTTCAAATGGGCCAGTTTCTTATCTTTAACCGCTTTCGACAGGGCTTCATTGATCCTTTTTGCCCCCCGGCTTCCGCCAAAAACAAGGAGGGTGAATCTTTCCTTTTCATGAACCTTCCCTTCCTCCTTAAAGGCGTCGAGGACGGCTTTCCTTACGGGATTACCTGTAACGACCACTCTGCTTCCCGGAAAGAAACGCTCCGATTCAGCATAGGATAAAAATATCTTACCCGCCATTTTCCCAAGGAGCCTGTTCGTCAATCCCGGCATGGCGTTCTGCTCATGGATAGCCGTTCTGATCCCTGCAATGCGTCCCGCCAGCATGACCGGGGCCGAAGCATAACCACCAACGCCGAGAATAATGGCCGGTCTGAAGGAGCGGATAATGGTCAGGGACTGCAATGTGCCGTAAAAGGTTTTTAACAGCGCTCTCATCTTTGCGACAAGCCCCCTTCCTTTTACCCCTTCAGCCGCCACAAAGCGAAGGGGCCAGCCTTCTTCGGGAAGCACTTTTCCTTCAATCCCCCTTGCCGTTCCAACAAAAAGGATGTCATTTTCAGAGGACCTTCGCTTCATCTCTTCCGCTACAGCTATGGCAGGGAAAAGATGGCCACCTGTCCCTCCTCCTGCAATAATCATCTTCACCCCTCCCCCCTGGCAATAATACTGATGAGAATCCCCACACCGATCATATTGACAATAAGCGATGTTCCCCCATAACTTATAAAAGGAAGCGGAAGTCCCTTCGTCGGAAGAAGTCCCATAACGACACCCATATTGATAACGGCCTGAAGGGCAATCATGGAGGTTATCCCCATGGCAAGGTGACAGCCGAAATCATCAGATGCCTTTAGCGCCGCCCTTATTCCCAGAACCACGATGGCCGCAAAAAAAAGGATGACAATAAAGAGACCCAGAAAACCCATCTCCTCACCAATAACAGGGAGAACAAAGTCGGTATGGGGCTCAGGCAGGTAAAACAGCTTCTGCCTCCCTTCTCCCAGACCTCTTCCCATCATCCCCCCTGATCCGAAGGCGAGAAAGGACTGTATGATCTGAAAACCCGTATCCTGAGGATCACTCCAGGGATCCAGGAAAGACAATATACGCTTTTTCCTGTACTCGGCCCCGGCAATAAGCATTGACGCCACGGCAACCATGATACCGGCCGATGCCGTCAGGTAGGAAAGGCGCGTACCGGCCACAAAGAGCATGATAAAAACAATGCCTGCCAGGGTCATGGCCGTGCCGAAGTCGGGCTGGAGAAGCATAAGCGCAATGCAGAGCGCCAGTATTCCAATATAAGGAACAAATCCTTTTTTAAAACATCTCATATCTTTCTTTTTGCTAAAGGACAAGGCAAATGAGAAAATAAGGGCAAGCTTAACCAGTTCCGAAGGCTGAATGGAAAGCGGGCCGGCCCGGAGCCATCTCGTCGCCCCTCCGGCCTCGCTGCCAACACCGGGAATAAGAAGAAGAACAAGCAATCCTATCGTAAAAAAGAGGAAGGGATAGGCAATTTTCCTGATCTGTCCGTAATCTGTTTTACTTACTGCAATCATGGCGCTGATCCCGATTAATGCATAAATGGTATGCCTTTTTAGAAAGAAAAAACTATCATGAAAGCGCTTGTCCGCCATGATGGAGCTGGCGCTGTAGACCATGACAACACCTGTGAGAACGAGAAAGATGGTAAATCCCGCCATCAGTCTTTCCGACCAGAGTCTGCCCGGCCAAAGGTTATCCGACCAAAGTTTATCCGGCAAGAGGCGCCTCCTCCCTGCTTTTTTCTTTTCCCGCCTCCCGCTCACAGAGCCTGGCAGCGGCCTTTTTAAAAACCCTTCCCCTTTCAGCATAGTCACTGAACATGTCAAAACTGGAGCAGGCAGGAGACAAAATGACGGCATCTCCCGAGACAGCCCTTCCCCAGGCTTTCTCCAGGGCATCCTCCATAGAATCAGCCCGCATTGTTTCCACCTCACCACCAAGGACTTCCTCCATTTTCAACGCCGCCTCACCTATCAGCACCAGCGTTTTAACCTTTTCCTTTATCACAGCTTTAAGGGGGTCGTAGCTTCCTCCTTTATCCTTCCCTCCGGCAATGAGAATAATCTTCCCTTCCATACTTTCAAGCGTTTTGACGACAGCGCCCACATTGGTTGCCTTCGAATCATCGTAAAAGCTTATGCCGCCCACCCTTCCTGCCGGCTCCATCCTGTGGGGCAAGCCCTTAAAGGACTTAAGGGTATCAATAAATACCGCTTCCGGAATACGGCATATAAAGGCCACACCGAGGGCCGCCAGAAGGTTCTCAATATGCTGAATGACACTTTTTTTCACTTCGGCAAGACTTACCTCCTGCCTTTCATTCCCTGCACCGGCAACGATCTTATCTCCTGAAATTGCGGCTCCCCCCCCATTGTCGGCAAATTGCCCCAGGGGGAGAATTTCAGCTTTTATTGCAGGCAACAATGATGCGGCAATTTTATCACCGGCATTGACGATGGCATAATCAGAATGCCCCTGGTTCATAAAGAGCCTTTTTTTCGCTTCAATGTACTCCGCCATGGAAGCGTACCTGTCAAGATGGTCAGCCGTAATGTTGAGTAAAATCGATATAAATGGCCTGAAGGTGGAAATCCTCTCCAGTTGAAAGCTGCTTACCTCGAGAACAATATAATCCGCTTTATCTCCTTCAAGGAGATAGTCCGTCAGGGGAATCCCGATATTTCCTCCGACAAAAACCTTCTTTCCCCCATTGGCAAGCAGTTCGCCGATAAAGGCCGTCGTCGTGCTCTTGCCGTTTGTCCCTGCCACGGCGATAATGGGTGCGGAAATAAAACGGGAAGCAAGTTCAACTTCACTGATTATTTGAGCGCCCCTTTCTTCCGCTCCGGCAAGGATGGAACAAAGCGGTTCCAAATTGGCCGGCACACCGGGAGAAAGGACGATCAGCTCCGCCCCTTCAAAAAGAGAGGCCCTGTGCCCGCCCCCTTCGAGAGTAATTCCTTCCCCTTCCAGCCCCTTAAGGCGCTCAAGGGAAGCCACATCATTGAGTGTTACCTCCGAGCCTTTGGTCCGGAGAAAACGGGCAGCAGAGATACCGCTTTTTCCGCCGCCAATGACAATACATTTTTTATCTTTCAGCTCCAACATTACCTCAGCTTAAGGGTACTAAGCCCTACAAGGGCAAGAATGATAGATATAATCCAGAACCTTACAATAATCTTCGGTTCAGCCCAGCCTTTTAGTTCAAAATGGTGATGAATGGGAGCCATGAGAAAAATCCGCTTTTTTCTCGTCTTGTATGAAGCCACCTGAAAAATAACGGAAAGGGCCTCGATAACAAAAAGGCCGCCCACAATAGACAGCAGAATCTCATGCTTCGTAATGACGGCAAGAATACCGAGCGCCGCACCAAGCGGCAGGGATCCCACGTCCCCCATAAAGACCTGTGCAGGGTAAGTGTTGTACCATAAAAATCCGAGACTTGCTCCGGCCATCGCCCCGCAAAAGATAGCCAGTTCCCCGCTCCCTGCAATGTAGGGAATCTGCAGGTAGGTTGCAATGATCTTGTGACCGGCAAAGTAGGCCACCAGAAGGTAAGTAATAGACGAAACAATTACCGGTCCAATGGCAAGACCGTCGAGACCGTCCGTCAGGTTTACCGCATTTGAAGCGCCGGTAATAACAATGACACAAAAAGGGATAAAGAAGATGCCGAGATCGATTTTTAGTTCCTTGAAGAAAGGAAAATAGAGTTCCGTTGAAAATCCCCATTTGACAAGCATATAGGAAGCGGCAATGGAGATAATCACCTGAAAACCGAATTTGTATCTGGCTTTAATCCCTTCACTCATCCTTCCCTTTACCTTGTACATGTCATCTACATAGCCGATAATGCCGAATCCGGCCGTCGTAAATATTGCCGTCCAAATATACTTATTGCCAAGATCTGCCCAGAGCAAGGTCGGCACGATCAGGGAAACCATGATGAGCGACCCTCCCATGGTAGGCGTCCCTTCCTTTTCACTGTGCCTCTCGGGTCCGTCCTTTCTCACTTTTTCACCGATCTGGTGATAGGTCAACTTTTTAATAAACCAGGGACCGGCAATAAAACTGATAATAAGGGCCGTAATAGTAGCGTAAATGGTCCTGAAAGTAATGTACTGAAAAACATTAAAAAAGGAATAATGAACATGGAGCGGATAAAGAAGGTGATAAAGCATCAGTCATCCCTCCCTTTATCATCAATATCTTCCGTAAGGGCCGCCGTAATCTCCTCCATTTTCATCCCCCGGGAGCCCTTAACGAGCAACCAGTCACCGGGGCCTGACTCATCTTTGAGGTATCTGATCAGTTCACTTTTATCGTCAAAAGCATGAACATTTTTGCTGTCCATACCACTATTTACAGCGCCTTCTGCAATTTTTTCAGCAAGGGCCCCAAATGTAACCAGCATATCTACTCCTTTTTCATGTACGTAGCGGCCAAGACGGGAATGTATTAAAGGAGCAGTTTCCCCCAATTCAAGCATATCTCCAAGAACGGCTATTTTTCTCCCGTCGGCAAGTTTTATCATCGTCTCAATGGCAGACCTTAGCGAAGGCGGATTGGCATTATAACTGTCGTTAATAATCGTAATGCCCCCTTTTGATATAATTTCCATTCTTCCCGAGTAGGACTCATACTCTTCAAGACCTTCTCTCATCTCCTCCAGCTCAAAGCCCATCGCGTAAGCAACGGTGGAGGCAGCCAGCGCATTATATAGCTGGTGAATGCCGTAAATGGGAAGCAGCACGGGAATACGTTTTTCTCCCGCTTCAAGAATAAAAAGCGTCCCTTTGCCCCACTCGACTTCAGCCTTCTCAGCCCTCACATGGGCCTTGCCGTCAAAACCGAAGGTAATCACCTCACCGCGGGCAAACTTTGCAAGCTCCATAACGGCAGGGTCGTCGGCATTGAGAATAACTTTATGTTCCCCCTCCATAGCCTCAACAAGCTCACCCTTGGCTCTTTTTATGTTTTCCACATGACCAAGCCCCTCCAGGTGAGCTTCACCAATATTAGTAATAACACCGATATCAGGTCTGGCCATGGTTGTAAGCTCGTGAATTTCACCCCGCCTGTTCATCCCCATTTCTACGACGGCAACTTCGTGGTCTGAATGGAGCTTTAAAAGCGTAAGGGGAACACCGATAAGATTATTGAGGTTCCCTTCATTTTTCAGAACTTCAAACCTTTTTTTAAGGATGGAGGCGGTAATCTCCTTGGTCGTCGTCTTGCCGTTACTTCCCGTTATAGCCACGAGAGGCACAGGGTTTTTCTGCCTGTTATGGGAAGCCAGGCGCTGAAGCGCAGCAAGGGAAGCAGCTACCTTGATGCCGACCACGCCTCCCGGAAGGCCGGGGGCAAAGATGGCCTTATCGGAAACGACACCGGCAGCGCCTTTCTCCAGTGCATCATAGACATAATCGTTTCCGTTATGATGCTCCCCCTTGATTGCCCAGAAAAGCTCACCTTCTCCAATATTCCTCGAATCAATGGAAACACCTGAAAAAAGGCTATCTCTCTGGCCATGAACCAGTTCACCACCCGTTGATTCAACAATTTCGCTCGCTGTAAATGACGGTGTCATCAGGCAATCCTCTCTACAGGGTCCTCATCACTTTTTGTCTCTGCCAAACCTTTAAAAGCCATTTGGGCCTCTTCCCTGTCATCAAAATGTATTTTTCCGTCACCCAGAATCTGGTAATCTTCATGTCCCTTACCTGCAATAAGAAGGGTATCCCCTTTTGTCATCATAAGCGCCCCTTTTCTGATAGCCGCCCGTCTGTCTGCAAAAATGGCGTACTTTTCCCCTGCCATCATCCCTGCTTCCTTGAGTCCCCTTTCAATATCCTCAATAATCCGAAAGGGATCTTCACTTCTCGGATTATCTGAAGTAACGATAGTATAATCACTTTCGGCAGCAGAGATTTTTCCCATGAGAGGCCTTTTGTCCCTGTCCCTGTCTCCTCCACAACCGAAAAGCGTAATAAGGCGCCCCTTTGTCGTACCTTTAAGGGCCTTGATAACGCGGTCCAGGGCATCCGGTGTGTGGGCATAATCGACAAAAACCCTAAGCCCCTCACAGCCGTGAGGCAGTTCAACCCTTTCGAGCCGCCCCGGTGTTTTCTCAAATGCTCTTATCCCTTTTTCTATGGCTTCTTTAGAAATACCGAGGGTAATGGCTGCACCTGCGGCGGCCATAATATTATAGAGATTGTATCTGCCGATGAGAGGGGACTCTACCTTGATTTCCCCCAAGGGAGAGGTAACGGTTCCTTTCATCCCATTTTCATTTTCCAACATTTCAACAGGCGTTATGTCTCCATCACTAAATCCGTAAGAGACCGTTCGCTTTATCTTTTCATATAATCGCGCGCCGCTGGCGTCATCAATATTTATGACGGCAACTTTATCTTCATTCCCTTCAAGAAAAAGGCGCTCCTTGCTTTTCCCGTACTCCTCCATGGAATGGTGATAATCAAGGTGATCAAGGGTCAGATTTGTAAAAACAACCGTATCAAAACAACACGCTGCCACACGGTCCTGGTCAAGGGCATGAGAAGAAACCTCCATAATGCAGTGCGTCGTCCCCCCTTCCGCCATTTCAGCCATCATCTTCTGGAGTTGAACGGCGCCGGGCGTTGTATTGGGGGCCTCCAGCACCTTTCCTGCATACCTGTAATTTACCGTGCCGATCACAGCCGGTGATAAGCCTTCGGCCCTTACAAAAGCTTCGAGAAGGTAAGTGGTTGTCGTTTTCCCGTTTGTCCCCGTAATCCCTGCAAGCTTAAACTTTTTCGAGGGCTCACCGAAAAAGAAGGAAGAAATAAAACCAAGCGCCTTTCTGCTGTCAGCAACGTGAACGACAGCAATGCGGTCTTCCAGGTATTGAGGAACAGATGAAAGGTCTTCAACAACAATCCCTTTAGCACCATTTTCAACGGCGCTCTTTATAAAATGGTGCCCATCAGCAGCAGTTCCGCAAAGGGCCACATAAAGATAGCCCTCGGCGATCTCCCTTGAATCAGCGCTGATACCACGGATCTCAACAGAGGTGTCACCTCTTACTTCCTTAACCTGACAACGGCTTATAAGCTCTCCCAGATTCATAGCAACAAGGCCTTGCCCGAAAGTGGTTTATCTGCAAGTTTTACGCGGTACCCCTCTTTTTTATTAAAGGCCTGCCCGGCCCTGGGGAACTGATCGACGACAACACCATTGCCCTCTACCACAGATGGAGGGCGCCCCACATTAACAAGTATTTCCCTGAGCGTCATTCCCTTAAGATCAGGCATTTTTTCCATTTCTCCATGGGCCGTAAAAAAAGGAACATCCTTCCTGTCCGAATCCCTTCTTACCTTCTTGTTAACCCAGAGAAAAGAACCGGGCATTTCCTTTTCCCTTAAAGGGCTTACATTCAGATAGGCAAGCGACTGGGACGCAATGCGTCTGAATACAGGGGCCGCCACCCTGCCGCCATAGTAGGCGTTTTTCGGTTCATCGAGGATAACCACGATAGAAAGTTTCGGATCGTCGGCAGGAATAAAGCCGACAAAGGAACTGATATGCCGCTCCCTTGAATATTTTTTATTCTTAAAATCATACTTCTGGGAAGTCCCCGTCTTTCCCGCCACCAGGTAGCCCTGCAGCGCTGCCCTGACACCGGTTCCTTCTCCGGAGGTAACACGTTTGAGCATGGCGGAAACCTCTTTTGAAGCCGGCTTTGAAATAACTCTTTTCGTCATGACGGGATAATTGGAAAAAAGCGTTCTTCCGCTTCCGTCAATGACCCTCTTCACCACATAGGGTTTCATCAGATGCCCGCCATTGGCTATTGCTGAAATAGCGTTTACAAGCTGAAGGGCTGTTACCGATATACCCTGTCCGAAAGCAAGATTCGCATAACCGATGGGTGATATCTTGTCTGACGATCTAAGATATCCCGATGCCTCACCGGGAAGACCGATCCCCGTTTTCGCCCCGAAACCAAAATCGGAAATATAACGGTAAAAAGCCTCCTTGCCTGTCTTTTCAGCTATCTTGAAGGCCCCTATATTACTGGAGACCTTGAGTATATTTTCCAGCGACAGCCAGCCATAGCTTTTCCCGTCATGGATATACCTGTCATAGACGCGGAACCTGCCGTTCTCACAATAGAAAATATCCTTTGACATTGCCCTGCCGCTATCGATAGCCGCCGCGGCAAGAAATATCTTGAATGTCGACCCCGGCTCGAAGGTATCCGTTATAATTCTGTTTCTCCAGAATCGGGGTCCGTACTTTTCAAAATCGTTGGGATTAAATGCCGGCTCAACTGCCATAGCCAGCACTTCTCCCGTTGCAGGATCCATGACGAGGGCCATTCCCGCCTTTGCATTAAATCCCTTTACCGCATCACCAAGCTCCCTCTCGGTAATATGTTGAATCGTCCTGTCTATGGTAAGAACGACGTTATTTCCGCTCGATGATTTTTTAACATTCATGCCGGCAGGAAAAATATTCCTGCCAAGGGCATCTCTTTCAGCAAGAAAGTAACCGCCCGTCCCCTTTATATAATCGTTATACTCGAGTTCTACCCCTTCCAGTCCCTGCGAATCAATACCGGCAAAACCGATCAGGTGCCCCGCCAGCTCCATATTAGGGTAGTAACGCCTTTTTTCCCTGACGATGCCTACACCGGCAATATGGAGGTCAGCAACAAGCCGCCCCCTTTCGACGGGAAGGCTTCTCTTTATCCAGACAAAAGGAGACTTGGCGCTAATCTTTTCCTTAATCCACTTTTTCTCTTCCCCCAATATACCGGACAGGGCCTCTGCAAGAGCATCACCATCGGTAATCTTGAGGGGCTGGGCATAGACGGAGTTAACCTCCCTGTTTGTTGCAAGTTCCTCTCCGTTTCTGTCAAAGATCTTTCCTCTAACCGGAGGGAGTTCAATTTTTCTCGTAAGCTGCCTCTCGGCCCGTCTGCCAAGCTCTTCACCCCTGAAGATCTGGAGCTGGTAACCTCTCAGCACCATCATTGCGAAGAGAGACAAGTAAAAGAGAGCGACCAGAATAATTCTTGCTTTTAACCGTTTGGCGCCATCATGCCTCATTTTAAAAACACGATCTGGTGGTTTCTGGGAGGCAGGAGATCAAACTTCTTCTGGGCAATGGGCTCGAGCCTTCCCGGCGATTTGAGCATAGCGACTTCAGCCTTCAGCTTTTCATTAAGATCCATGACTTCCTGAAGATACCGGCTCTCTTTCGATATTTCATAACCAAGGCTCACAACCCTGGCCCTGGACCACACACTGAGAATGGCAAACACAAAAAAGAGAAGGACAAAAATGAAGAGCATATACTTTTTCCCGGAATGATTGGCAACATGCCTGACTGACGCTCGTTGCCTTACCAGGTTCTCATTTTTTACAGCAACATGATACAAAGTAAAACCTTTCAATTATATGTCATTTCAAAGTATTTCCAAAGCAAAACCTATACTTTTTCAGCAATTCTCAACCTGGCTGACCTTGCTCTCGGATTAAGGTCACATTCTTCCCCGGAGGGAAGAACAGGCTTGCGGGTAATAATCCTTGCCACCTCTTTTTTGCCGCAACGGCAATAGGGAAGGTCAGGCGGACAGATACAGCCCTTTGAGAGCTTTTTAAATGCCTGTTTGACGATCCGGTCTTCAAGAGAATGAAAAGATATGATTGCAATACGCCCTCCTTTTTTCAGCCGCTTCACGACGAGAGAGATAAACTCATCGAGCCCGGCAAGTTCCTCATTAACTGCAATCCTCAGGGCCTGGAAAGTTTTTGTCGCCACATGGATTTTCCGGGGATGAAACTTTCTCGGCACAGTCCCTTCAACGAGCCCTGCCAGGGCAAGGGTCGTCCTGATCTCACCAGCCGCCTTGACCGCTCTTGCGATCTTCCTTGCAAACCTTTCTTCACCGTAAACCTTAAAAATATGTTCAAGCTCTTCAGCAGAAAGCCTCTCTAAAAGTTCGGAAGCGCTCTCTCCCGAATGCTGATCCATCCTCATATCGAGGGGGCCGTCTCTTAAAAAAGAGAAACCCCGACCGGCACTGTCAAGCTGATGGGAAGAAACACCAAGGTCGGCAAGCACACCGTCGACAGAGTCAATACCCGACTCATCAAGGATCTCATCAATTCTCTTGAAATCACTATGAACGAGCTTGAACCTTCCCTTATAACTAGAAAGAACCTTTTCAGCTTCAGCAAGGGCTTCCTTATCCCTGTCAATGCCTATCACTTTGCCGCCCGGGGAAGAGGCCGCCAGCATAGCTCTTATATGCCCTCCGCCGCCTGTCGTGCAATCGACATAAGTCCCTCCGTCTTTGCAGGCAAGCAGCCCGACCACCTCTTCCACCATGATCGCCTTGTGATAGGTGGACAACTATCAGCGCCCTCTCAGAAGGCCCGAATGGCACTCCCCGCTTCCTGCAAAACTGGACAGGGCATCTTCCATAGACTCAAAGCTTTCAAAAAATTCATCGGCGCCGACAACGGTAAAAATATTTCTTATGTACCGGCTCATACCGACAAGTTTGAGATCTCCGCCACAGATTCGAAGGCGCTTGAGCCTTTCAACGAGAACACCGATGCTCAGATAATTAATATGCTCAACTTCATTCATACTGACAATAACATTCAGGTGACCATCCTTGATCAGATCAGCAATAGTATTCCTGATATTGACCATTTCCAAATGATCGATATCACCACTGATATGGAGTGTAAAAATATTATCCAGATTGCTTACCTTAATCATATCCCCTCCTTTTAAATACCAAGTTCAGACAGCACTTCAGCCATATCATCAAAGTTATCTTGCGATATCTTTAATTCCTCCTCCCATCTCACCCTGCTCCAGATCTCGATCTTGTTAAGCATACCGGCCACAATAATTTCTTTTTCAAGGGCTGCATATTCTCTTAAAACAGGGGGTATAAGGATCCTCCCCTGTTTGTCCATGGCGCATTCGGTGGCACCCGAAATAAAAAAACGCAAAAAGGCCTTGGCCTCCCTCTTAACCATAGAAAGCCGGCTCGCCTTATTTTCCAGCTCCACCCATTCAGTGTAAGGATAAGCAACAAGGCAATTATCAAAATTTGTGATAATAAGACGATCATCATACCTCTCCCTGAAAGTATCACGAAAACGGGAAGGAATATTGATTCTGCCCTTATCATCTATGGTTATTTCAAAACGCCCTCTAAACATATCAACCCACTTTAACCCACATTACACCACCTTATGCCAAAATATACTAGCGGGCAAGGGCGTTGTCAAGTTAATTTTTCTCTTTTTTTCTTTCCGGGAAAGGGTTTGTAGGGAACAGGAGAAAACTTTGGGGCTGTCCTGAAAGAACTAAAGAAGGGTTAAAAAGGCCAAAAGAGACGAATTGCAGCGTCGGTGCCGGCTTAAGTGGAGTAAACAGTAAAAAAATTTACCATTACATACAGTGACTTAGCCAACCGGGAGGAAGAGCGATGCAATAAAGCGCTTGAAAGTGGGTCAGCGGAACTGCCCGTGGGAAGAAGTGGGTTAACCGCCTATGCGGGTCATGGGGAGGTGGGAATCTTTCTCGGGAAAACCACCGTCATTCAGCAGGTGGCCCGATGGCTTCATCACAACAGAAGTGGAAATAAGCTCTGCCAGTTCATCATCGGACACACCCTCTCTTATGGCAGACATGACATTGACTTCACCTTTCCTCAAAAGACAGGACTTGATATGCCCGTCGGAGGTAAGACGAATCCTGTTGCAGGAATCGCAAAAATGCCTCGAAACGGGAGAGATGAAACCGACCTTTCCCTCAAAACCGTCTATGGTGTAATTACGGGAAGGCGAGCCCTTTTCATCGGCGCTGTCAGGGGTAAGATTGAAGGCCTTTCCCACCATCGCTTCAATTCTCTTTGAAGGAATATATCGCTCCCTGCCCCAGCCATTATTTCCGACAGGCATAAATTCAATAAACCTTACATGATAGGGCCTTGATCTTGCCAGTTCGACAAAATCGACAAGCTCATCATCATTTATGCCCTTAATGACGACAAAATTAAGCTTGATCGGCTGAAAACCAATTTCATGAGCCACCTCAATGCCCGCAAGAACGTCATCAAGGGCCGATGTCTTTGTAATATAGGCAAAACGATCGGCTTTAAGCGAATCAACACTTACATTCAAACGCTTTACACCTGCCTCTTTAAGTTCCTGCGCCTTTTCTCCCAGGAGAAGACCATTGGTCGTAAAGGTCGTCTCCACCCCTTCAATAGAGTTAATCTCTTTGATAAGCCCTATAATCCCTCTTCTCACCAGGGGCTCACCGCCGGTAATCCTGAACTTGTTCACACCAAGAGAACTTGAAATGCGGACAATTCTCAGGATCTCCTCGTAGGTAAGAATGTCTTCATGAGGGACGGATTCAAAACCGCCGGCAGGCACACAGTAAGTACAGCGCATATTACATCTGTCCGTCACAGATATGCGCATATAGCTTATTACCCTGCCGTGACTGTCCTGTAAAGTTTTCAGAGAGGGCCCCTTTCTTTTAAATTAAGGAAATAAAAAAAATCAATTTGCCGCTTCATTGAGTGCACTTAAAAAAACCTCAACATCGATGCCGCCTTCATTGGCCGCCTGCTCTAACGTTCTTGCCCCGCCGCAACAGGAATCGATGCCAAAATCATTAAAAACGGGAAGGGTTGCAGGAAATGCCTTGATCACGTCATTAATTGTCATCTCCTTGTTAATCTTTGCCATTGCCTGCCTCAAAATCAAAATGACTCATATCATAACTTAAGCAGGGCAGAACCATTCTGCCCCTGATTATTGAGTTTATTTGTATGGAATTTTCTGTGATAATATGGGTCTAAATTAGTTGTTTCGCCAAAAGGGCAGGCTGTTTTTCTGTAAGAACACAGTAAATATAATAAACCTCCGGCCCATATTAATCAATATTTTTATTGCCATGACTGTGTATGGGCCGGCATTGATCGTTTTTCAAAGCAGTAATAATGATGGACCTTAAATACCTCGATAAATACAAAGATGAAGTGGACCGTTGTGTCAGGTGCGGTGGCTGCCAGGCATCGTGCCCTACTTATGCCTATTCCGGCGATGAATCGATGGTGGCAAGAGGCAGAATGGCCCTTGTGCAGGCTGTCATCGAAGGAAGGCTCGGCTTTACCGGTGGCTTTGAAAAAAGCATCGACAGCTGTCTCGATTGCAAGGCCTGTACGAAATCTTGCGCCAGCGATGTGAAAGTCGATGAAATCATCTATGCTGCCAAGGCCGAGATTGCGGCAGCCAATGGCTGCAATCCTCTTGAAAAACTGCTTTCAAAAAATGTCTTTATAAAAAGTCAAAGGCATCCATTATTAGTCAGACTGGCGGGACTTGTCAAAAAACTGTTCTACGATCCTCTACCCGACTTTCTGCCCCTCCCTTCCCCTCTCAAATCGCTGGGAAAAAAGAGGAAACTCCCTGCCATAGGCTCTACACCGCTAAGAAAGAGGAGAAAGCTGACAAAAAAGTTAACAAACCCTTCGGGAAGGGTCGCTTTTTATGTGGGATGCGCCACCAATATGGTTCACCAGCATATTGGTGAGGCCATGATCAAGGTCCTTGAACATAACAACATAGAGGTAACGCTTGTAAATAACGAACAGTGCTGCGGCATTCCCTTCCTCTCGAAAGGAGACAGGGAAACGGCGGAACAACTGGCAAAGGCAAACATTGAAGCCTTTGCCTCTCTTAAAGTCGATGCCCTTTTAAGCTGCTGTGCCACCTGCAGCGCCACACTGAAAGATTACCCCAAATGGATCGATGACGAAAAGGCAAAGGCCCTGTCAGCAAAGGTCATGGATATTCACTACTACCTGGCCCATCACAGCGATTACAAAAAGGGCCTGGGTAAAATAGATGAGAGCATTACCTGGCACGACCCCTGCCATCTCGGCAGGGGACAGGACGTAATGGATGAGCCGAGAGAAATCCTTCGTTCAATTCCGGGCCTTAAATTCACCGAAATGTCAAAACCATGCCAATGCTGCGGTTTTGGTGGAGAAGTATCACTTAACGATTACAAAATGAGCATGACCATAGCCGGGGACAAGGTTCTGTCGGTAAAAGATTCCGGCGCAGAGGAACTGGTTACGGGTTGTCCCGCCTGTATCATGCACATGGAAGATGCCCTCAACCACTTTGGCCATGTCATCCCTGTACGGCATACCGTTGAGTACCTGGCAGAAGCATATAAAGCAGGCAAGAAAGAAAAGTAAAACCATCTGCCCATAAATGCTAAAAGGGATATGAGCCCCTGCAAAAAATGCCAAAACAGTGCATTTTTTTCATACATTTTTTCAAGTCTTTACTTTTCACGAAAAAAAAACTAAACTTATATGTAAAATTATTAGCAGAAAAAGAGAGTACTTACAAAAGCGTTAAAGAGAAAAGCCTGCAAGGCACAGATATTGCTTTTAAAAAACATGAGAAGAGCATTAACTCTGCTCAGAGCAAACCAGGGGAAATCCTGGGACGCAGAGCATCGGGACTAAGAAAACCGTAAATTTTCACGTCAGCCGGGCCGCCAGAGTTACCCAGTTAATTAATACTTGGTAAATCGGGCGGCTTTTTATTTTGTAATTAATTTCTAAAGGGAGTTGTAGCAATGAAGATCTCGAAAAAAGTGGCTCTGGCAATTATGATAACATCCATATTCCTGTTAACATCAACGGCAGGGCATTCGGCAGAAAAAAAGGTGAAAAAAGCAAAGTCCTGCCAATTATCTCAATCCTTCTAACGGCATTTCTCGCCGGGATTCTCAGCAAAGCTGACAAAAGACACGTCATGCCCGGTTTTCACGGCCAAAAGCAGCGCAGGCTTGGTCGACAGGCTGCGGGGCAAGCCGAATGAGTGAATGCCGGACAGGGCGTGACTTCCGGCTGCCGCAGCAGAAAATTGAGGAGAAATGCGGGCTAATCGAGAAAATCCTTATTAACCGGCTCCAGTTTATGGGAAGGTTTACCGAAAAGATATCCCTGACCGTAGGTGACTTCAAGCTCTTTCAGCTTTTCATACTCAGCCTTCGTCTCTATCCCTTCGGCAATGATCAATGAACCCAAACTTTTAGCCAGGGTAACCATGGCCTTTACCATCTGCTGCCTGATAAAACTCTTGTCAATGTCTCGAACCATGGAGATATCGACCTTCATATAACCGGGATTGAGTTCCAGGATTCGCTCGAGATCAGCGTAGCCGCTGCCAATGTCGTCGCTCGCATGAACAATCCCGATATCGCGGTAGTCCTTCAAGGCATTTCTAAACAAATCGTAATTATCAATAGCCAGCTTTTCATTAATTTCAAAAACAACATTTTCCGGCTTGATCTTGATGTCCTCGAAAAGTTCCTCCAGGTAGGCGCCGCGGAATTCAGGATCATGAATGGTCATGGTAAGCGTATTGACAAATATCTTTTTGTCCGTATTGAGGTGCCTTACGGCCTCAAAAGCCTGCTTACGGCAGATGGAATCGAGTTCAAAGGAGAGACCGAATTTGGAAGCCAGGGTAAAGAGTATGAGGGGACTTACAAATTCACTGCCTTCAGGGCCGCGGGAAAGGGTCTCATAACCAATAACATCAAGGGTCTGCATATCGACGATGGGCTGAAAAACCGTTCTAATGCTCTCCTCGATAATAATCTTTTGTAGATGGTAGTTGCTGCTGTAATCGAGTTTGAGGGACATGAACTCGCCCATCTTTATGGAGTTATTGAGCACCTGCATAATGAGGCGCATATTGTTTATCATGGGATTATTGATAACCAAGGCATAGCCGATGGCAGGCCGGGTATACTCTTTACAGTAGGGAAAAAAGAGATTAAACATCTCATTTTCAATATTGACTCTTGTCTTTTCGGCAATCACTTCCAGGTGATCGAGAAGGCGGGTTTCATCCTTACGGGGAGGGGAAAGAAAAATAATAAAGGTGTCTACATCCCGCAGATCAACAAGAAATATGTCCCTGCCACGGAATTCCTTTTTCTTTATTTTTTTGAGGATATTCGTCACCCTGACGAGCAGGTCATTGTAAACCATGCTTCCATACTGGTATTCGATGGCATGAAGCTGGGCTACCTGAACGGTAATACAGGCAATAAACCTGGAGCGGGTAAGAATATCTTCTACTTCAGGATACTCTTTGATGACTGTAGGAATTTCAAGGTAGTTATTGAAATAAAAATCTTTATGGATCGGCGCTGATATAAAATCCTGCTCTTTGGAATGTTTCTTTTTCATTATGAGAGCCTGTAAATACCAAGGTTTAAGAGCGCAGTTTTTAGTTTAATAAATATTATTGCCTCTAGTAAAGAGAAATATATACTGCAAAAAGGGCGGGGGGGGGGCTCCGCTTTTACCAAAGGGACAACCCGCCTGATTGAATTTAAGGTTTGAAAGTTCCCTCAATCAAAAAGCAATATATGCCTCATTTTTAGTAAAATCGGTCAAGTAATTAGCTTTTTTTTATCATATACTAAGTGGACAGGGAGCCGGATTCCGGCAAATAAGGTGAGGCGAAGATGGCAAAGCTGAATTGCTGGGAATTTCACAACTGTGGAAGAGAAAAAGGCGGAAAAAATGTCGGCAGAGAAGGGCCCTGCCCTGCTTCCACCTTTGAAGCAGCCCACAACTTCATGGGAGGGAAAAACGGCGGCAGGGCCTGTGCATACATTACAGGCACCTTTTGCTCACAAACGCTTCAAGGAACACAAAAAAATTATTGCAAGCCTTCTTCAGATATAAATCAGTTAAGATTTTGTACCAATTGTGAGTTTTACCGCCTTCTCAGAAAAGAGCAGAAAGACCAATTTTCTCTTCATAATTTTCTCCTCTACGTAAAAGAAAGGCTAATATCAACAAAAATGCGTATCGGGAAAATAGAGGTACCTCAATTAAGGAAAATATCAGGAAAGTCAAAGCATTCAATGGGGCAGGACCCTTCAGAAAAAGCCCCCAAGTCAGTCAAATAAATAAACCCACTGCCCTCCCCCTTAACAAAATCTGCCAAACAAGGCTATTCAAAACTTGTATCGCCGCCTGCACTCCATTAATATAGAAGCCAACATTTTTAATCTTTAGCGTTCTATGAAGAAAAACTTATCAGACCTTAAAGAAAGGGAAGCGGCCCTCGATCCAAAGCGCTCCTTTATCGTTCAGGCTCCGGCCGGTTCAGGCAAGACGGAGCTGCTCATCAGGCGTTTTCTTACACTTCTTGCAGCCGTAAACTACCCTGAGCAGATCATTGCCATTACCTTTACACGCAAGGCGGCAGGCGAAATGCACTGCCGCATCATGAATGCCCTAAATAAAGCTAAAAAAGAGCCGCCCCCTGCGTCTCCTTACGAACTTGAAACGTGGCGTCTTGCCGGGGCAGCCCTAAAAAGAGATGCAGAGAGGGGCTGGAATCTCCTCGAAACACCGGCCAGACTCAAAGTGCAGACCACTGACTCCCTTTGCGCTTCACTGACGAGGCAGATGCCCATACTTTCAGGCCTCGGTAAAAACCCGGCCATGACGGAAAATGCGGAAGAACTCTACCGCGAAGCAGCAAGGCGAACCATTGTAAAGGTTGAAAAGGAGGGGAAAGACGGTGAAGCCGTCACAGAGGCATTGAGACACCTGGACAACTCCTTTGCCAACCTTGAACAGAGAATCATTGCCATGCTGGCAAGGCGCGACCAGTGGCTGCGTCATGTGAGCCTAAAGTCAATGATCGATGAGGATGTCCTCAAAAAATACCTTGAACAATCCATCGCCAATCTCATTAAAACCAATCTTTGCCGGGTAAAATCAGCCTTTCCCGGAGACATCCTGAAAGAAGCCATTCATTACGGCAGTTTTGCTGCTGACAACCTGCTTGCCAATGGCAAGGAAAATGACATTACAAGCCTTGCCATGGCTGAAGCGGCAGAGGAAGACCTCGAAAAGGAACTTGCCTTCTGGCGGGGCATAAGGGGATTGCTGCTAACAGCAGACAACAAATGGCGAAAGCCGGGTGGCGTTAACCTGCGTATCGGCTTTCCTTCCCATAAATCGGAAGAGAACCTTGCCATGAAGGACGGTTTTAAGGACCTCTTGGCCCGTCTTGAAACCAAAGAAGAACTCGGAGCATTGCTCGCCTCCCTTTCAGATCTGCCCAAGGGCCGCTACAGCGAAAGTGAATGGGCGATTCTCAATGACCTCATGCACCTTCTCCCGCTGGCTGATAGGGAACTGATGAAGGTATTTGCCGAAGAGGGAACCGTCGATTTCCAGACCATTTCCAGCGCCGCCCTTCAATCACTCGGCCCCGATGAAGATCCCACAGACCTCATGCTTGCTCTCGACGTAAAGATCCAGCACATTCTCGTCGATGAATACCAGGACACGTCCCGCACTCAGCTTGCCCTGTTGGAAGCGCTCACAGGTGGCTGGGAACAGGGCGACGGCAGGACCCTGTTTATCGTGGGCGATCCCATGCAGTCTATTTACCTCTTCAGAGAGGCCGAAGTGGGGCTTTTTTTGAAAGCCAAAAACGAAGGCATGGGCACAGTAAAACTGGAAGCGCTTACACTAAGAAGTAACTTCCGCTCCCAGGCAAATATCGTCAATTGGGTCAACAGCACCCTTTCCACGGCCTTTCCGGGCAGTGAAGATGACTTTCTCGGCTCCATCTGTTACGAGTCCTTTCATCCCGTCGTCGAAGCGAAAGCAGGCAACGCCGTTAGCGCCTCTATCTTTGAAGAAAGAGATGATGCCCTCGAAGCGGTCCATGTTTCGAAGATCATCAAAAGCATCAGGGAAAATAACGGCCATGAAACCATAGCCGTACTGGCAAGGTCCCGTTCCCACCTGGCAAAAATTGTGGAAAATTTTAAAGCGGAAAAGATCGATTTCAGGACGCGGGAGATCGATCCGCTCTATGACAGGCCCGTCATCCAGGACCTCTTTGCCCTGCTTCGGGCTCTCATGCATCCCATGGACCGTATTGCCTGGCTGGCCATCCTCCGCGCCCCCTGGTGCGGTCTCACCCTTATGGACCTGCATTCACTCTGTGTGGGAGACAGTGGAAGCAGCACATGGCAACTCATGCATGACGAAGGGAGGCTATCAGGCCTCACTGATGACGGCAGGGAGCGCCTGCTCAAACTCAGATCGACCCTCGATTCGGCTCTCCCCCTATGGGGAAGGATTCCCCCGCGACAACTTCTGGAAGGCCTCTGGATTGCTATCGGTGGACCGGCCTGCGTCGATAAAAACGGCATTGCCGACAGTGAGGCCTTTTTCGATATGGTAGACGGCATGGCGCAAGCGGGGAGGATAGAATCACTCAAAAAACTGGAGTCACGAATAAAAGCACTTTATGCCAACTACAGCGGCAAGGGCGATAATCCCGTGGAAATGCTGACCATTCACAAAGCCAAGGGCCTCGAATACGATCATGTCATCATCCCCGGTTTCGGCAAAGCGCCCCGCAGCCAGGAAAAGATTCTTCTAAGAAGCATGGAGCGGGGAAAAGATCTCCTCCTTGCCCCCATTGACGGTATTGAAAAAGGGGAAAGCCGCACCATTTACGCCTATCTCGGAAAAATCCAGTCGGAAAAGGAAGAGCTGGAACAAAGGAGGCTTCTTTACGTAGCCGTTACGCGCGCAAAAAAGCGGCTATACCTCCTGGGCCACGTCAGGGCTGATGGTGATAGTCTGCGGCCTGAAAAACGCTCTTTTCTCTCTGCCGTAGAAAAGATCATTGATCCGGAAAAGGTCATTACGAAAGCGGAAAGGCCTATGGAAGACATGGAGCAGGGTCCGCCTCCCATGATGCTAAGAAGGCTCCCCCCGGACTGGAAGCTCCCCGAAGCGGCGCCCCCTCTCGATGTGCTCATAGAGGAAACACCCCAATTTAAGGCAGAAGAAATGCCTGAATTCGAATGGGCCGGTGAAGCCATCAAGCACCTCGGCACAGTCATGCACCGTTACCTCTGCCGTATCACAAAAGACGGGCTTGAACAATGGGGAGAAAAAAGGCCGGCAGGTGAAAAGGAAAGGATGGTTTCCCTCCTTCGGGAACTGGGCCTCAACCGTAAAGAGGCAGGGAAAATGGCTGATGAAGGGATAAAGGCGCTGAAAAAAATGCTCTCCCATGAACGTGGCCGGTGGATACTCTCTTCTCACAACGGGGAAGGGTCCGAAGTCCCCCTGACTGCCCTTATGGACAACCGCATCATCCACCGCATCATTGACAGAACTTTCGTCGACAAAGGCGTCCGCTGGATCATCGATTACAAAATCAGCCACCACAAAGGCAGCGACGTAGACAAATTCCTTAAAAACGAAAAAGAGCGATACCGGCCCCAACTCGAAGCCTACGAAAAAATTCTTACCGCCGGCGGGGAAAAACGCCCCATAAAAAAAGGGCTTTATTATCCCATGCAGAAGGGGTGGATTGAGTGGTAGGGGGGATAAAAGGATGGATTATCTTTCATTTTACCCATCCTTCAGGCTTCCCCGCAGGAAAGAGCTCAATAACTTTCCTGAAAAAACCCCGGCAAATCTATCTGCCAAGGATACGCTTTTCCCAGAGATTGCTGATCAGGTCGTTGGCGGCAAGTCTGGCAATATTGTCCGTCGAATAAAATCGCTTTCGCCTCGGGTTGTAGCCTTCCGAATAACTGCCGAGAGCGACAAAGCGGTTATTGGAAACTGCCCTGGAAGATATGCCTATGGTATACATCTTATTCATCGTAACGGCCCCTTCGATAACCAGTTCTGCCCCTTTTTCCTTCATGATTACTTTTCCGTTCGTCTTATCCGATATGAGCTGAATAAACTTATTTCTGGCCGCTTCGCCTATGGCAGGCTGTTCACATTCGAATTTCTTGACATAAATTGTTTTGGGCGGCACATCGGCAGCCACCTGTGGTCCGTCTGCAACACATCCGGCAAATAACAAGGCGAACAAAACGGCAGTAGCGTATCGAAAAAGAATCATTCCATAACCTCCCTAACAATTATTTTACATAAATAAAGCACACCAGGTTGTATAATGCAACAACAAATATAGGGAAAGAATGCATAATACATTGCAACTTCCAGGATAAGTCACTACAATCAGACAAGAAAAAAGCGCTAAAAGATAACGGGCAAAACATTGAATCACTAAAGAAAAAGGGAAGCCCAGGAGATGCTCATCAGCAAATAAATTATTAAGCTTAACTGGAAGCAATATCAGTTTCAGAGAAAAAACATTGCTGCAAAAACAGGTTTTTTATGGGTCGGGAAGAAGGCATATATTTCGACATTAAGGATTATGGATCTCTTGTAAGGCGTTTTAGCGCGATTACGATCGACATGGCTTTTCTTCTCCTGCTCTTCATCCTTGCCGGCGCTCTTTGGTCCCTCTTATTCATTCCTCCTGACCTTGACCTGGCCTATTACTATGGAATAAAGGTATTCATATATTTCGAACCTGAATTTTTTAGCTTATGCCTCATATTAGCTTATATTTACCTTGCCATATTAAAGCCACGCCCCATCAGAACAATCGGATACCGATTAACGGGACTGAAAATAATTGATCTTAAAGGAGAACAACCGTCTTTATTAAAAATGACATGGCGTTTTGTTCTCCTCGCCTTCGGTCCATTCCACCTTCTCTTTGATATTTTCTGGCTTGGCGGCGATGATAACAGGCAGTCCTTGCGGGATAAACTGGCAGGCACTTATGTAATCCGAAAAAATGCAATACCCTCAGGCCGTGGCACAATTGGCTATTCACAATACGGCTTGTTTTGCTATCAGCTTATTTTCAGCGAGGTTATGCGAAAAAAAGGGACAGGATAGTATAAAATTTAAGCACATAAGGGCCCCAATATTCATAAAGGATCAATTGATGGAAGAAAATTGGAAAGAAATTAGCGGTATTACATTGATAGCATGGCTCGTCGCCTATGGTCTCTTCATGGCCCATGCCATAACAGATAGAGACGGATTTTTGCTGCTCGATCATGTGAACCTCCCTTTTCATGAAGCGGGACATATCTTCTTTACGCCATTGGGTCAGACAATGCATTTCTGGGGAGGGACCATCTTTCAGCTTCTTGTTCCTGTTGCATTGATGGTGAGCTTTTGGAAGAAAAGGGAGACGGCCGGCTTCGCCTTCTGCCTTTTCTGGCTGGGCGAAAACTTTATCAATATTGCACGATACATGGCGGACGCAAGGGACCTTTCACTTCCCCTTGCAGGGGGTGGAGTTCATGACTGGAACTATATCCTTGCCGATTTGGGCCTGCTGCATAAAGAGAAGGCTATTGCAGGGATTGTAAAATTTATGGGCTGGATAATAATGATTTCGGCGCCGCTGTGGCTGTTGGTAAGAGCTAAAGAGGCAAATATTGAGTAAGCTGTTGAAATCGCAGCTCTGATAAAGGCAGGGGGGATAAGCTGATTCCGCATTCCCTCTGCTTCATCGGCGCCGGGAGCCTGCCCAAGCCGGCATACCCCGCTTACTGATTATTGAAAATATGAACAGAATAAATTACCACAATAAAAGGTTCCGCGCCGTAAGCAACAGCGAAAAGGGTGAAGTGGACGGTGAAACGGTCTTTCACTATACCCAGGAGGGGGACATGGTGAGCGGAACATACAGAGGAGGCTCAATTCGCTTTGGGACTCTCATTGCCCGGATAGATGACAAAGGGGAGCTCCATATGCGCTATCAGCACATGAACCAATCCGGTGAGCTTATGACAGGAAAATGCCGCTCTGTGCCGGAAGTTCTCCCCCATGGCCGCCTCCGGTTGAAAGAACAGTGGCAATGGACCTGCGGCGATTTTTCAAAAGGGGAATCTCTTATTGAGGAAATTCAGTCAGAATAGCAATGTGGAAAAATGCTACCTGACCAGACTTTTACAGGATGATCTTCTTTTTTCCTTATTTCAGCCTCAGCCGCTTGCATCACTTCCTGAGATAAAAGCGAAGCGTCAGGCCGCCTACCTCCACCTGATCGCCCTTCTTCAAAATATAGGGTTTACCAAGTGGCTTCCCGTTGATGAGGGGAGGTTTTTTTGAATCGGGCGATGTAATGACATAGCCCTTGTCGCTCCTGTTGACGAGGGCTGCCACTTTGGGTGCAAGGAGGCCTTTAATTTTGATCCCGGCATCGCTCGACTTTCCAATGGTAGTTACTCTCTCCCTCATATCAATCTGCTCTTTTACAACACCGCCTTCCATCAGCGCAAAACCGCCTGTTGCCCCCTTTGTGCTCCCTCCGCCTTTTTTTGCCGTACTCTGATCGATCATCATGGTCTTGTCGAGAGAGTCAATAACAGCCCTGGACCCGGTATCCACCGGTTCATCAAAACCACCCGTTCCATGCTCCCAGCCCACCTTTAACTGGTGTTTGCCGACAATAATATTGTCGGTGCTGTTTACGATGGAACGTGTTATCTTTTTTCCGTTCAAAAGGGTGCCGTTGCTGCTCCCCAGGTCCTCCAGAACAAAACAGTCCTTTTCGCGGACGATTCTGGCATGCTTGCTGGAGACGGCCGGATTATCAATCCTCAGGTCGTTGCCGACGCCTCTCCCTATAGTCATCTCTTTGCCTTTGAAGGTAAGTTCATCGACAATACGGCCGTTGAATATGAGAATAATCTTATTCATAACTCCTGTCCCTCCATGTTGTCCCTGTTTATTTCAAAACAAATCATACCATAATTCTATGGTCTCTTAAAAAAGTATTTGTAAAAAAGGGGGCTTTTTTGAAATGAGAACTCAGGGTTATCTGTAATGCGTAAAACCAAAGGCCGCAGACCCGCTGAAAGTTCAGGAAAAACCTGCCACAACAAGACGCCCTCATGTTGCAAAGTTTTGCAACTTACTTGTTGAAATTTTTTTTTGCTTATGGTATTGGATGATACACAATTATTTATTTTCTCCCCGACGAGATTACAGGTGATGTGGGCGGCTAAAAAAATCTTAACTTATCATTGAAAATCCTTCAAAAGGTTTTCTGCTATTATTTTTAATTTTATTGAGTGTTTGAGAGAAGGAGAATAAAACCATAATGTCCAATAAAAATGCAGTAAATTTGATTTTAATTTTAGTTCTTCTTTGTATTCTCAACGGCTGCCTTTCATCGCCAAGGAAACATAGGCCCAAATTAAGTGACGCCATGAATAAATCTTCCGATCATTATTCCGGAAGCCGCACCGTTACCAACAGACCCAATACCTATTATCAAGGAATCGAAAGGAATCATTCCGCTTCCCCGGAAAGGGAAGATTCTTCTTCCGATTCCCCTCTGGCGCTGGCAACAGAGCTGTTGCTTGGCGCTGTTCTGTCAGATAGTCCGGAGGATAAGGAGAGAAATGCATATTCCGGAGGTAACTCTTCTGCTGATTCATCAGGAAATGGCGAGGGGGCCGTTTTTTCCATTTCAGGTGACAGCGCAGCAATAAACGGCAAAAAATTTAATGATCTCAATAATATCAACCTCTCTGTAGGAGGCTACCTGGATGAATTTAACAGACTGGAGTTTCTTGTCGGTTACGGACAAACCGCTGCCAGCTTGGATAGTTATCTGGCAGATTCTTTAGACGGGAATATCAATTTGCTTACCTATGGTTTCTCCTATAAACGTTACATGACACCGAGACATACTTTTCTGGGTCAGTATTTTCTTTTCGGCATGGCAATGAATGATATGTACTGGACCTACAAAAATGCCATTACTGCGGCTGACGGTGAAACAATTACATCTGACAGTATAAGCGGGCTTGAACTCTTCGCAGGTCTGGGATTCAACCTTGCCCAGACAAAGAATCTTCACATAGGCGGGGAGATCGTGCCAAGCATGATCTCATGGGAAAGGCATACCCGCCACGGTTTTGAGAACGATGTTTTCGATACCTTCTGGATGACGAAATTCAGGGTCGTCTTTTCTTTTATCAGCGGCAAATAAGCCGGTCTGCTTTTCCCCCGGAGTTTCTGCATAAAAACCGGAAGGGGTGAAGTCATTTGAGAGTTTAATAAAACAGCTTTTCTCCATAAAAAAGCTTCTTACAATAAAAAAACACTGATGTCTCTGATTGCAAAAACACCACTGCCTCCTTATTATGCCGTTATCTTTACGTCAATCCTTTCGGAAGAAGACCATAATTATACACAAATGGCAGAGAAAATGCTGGCATTGGCAGCGAAACAAGGGGGATTTCTTGGCGTCGAGTCAACCCGTCAGGAACTGGGAATTACCGTCTCCTACTGGTCTGACCTTGAATCAATCAAAGTATGGAAAGAAAATATTGATCATAAAGAAGCCCAAAGGCTGGGCCGTGAAAAGTGGTATACAGATTTTAAGATTCGCATAGCGAAGGTTGAGAGAGAATATGGAATATAAAAAAACAGCATTTTTTACAAGGACATACAGGATTGATAAAAAAAGCAGTCATTAACTTTATGATTATTGAATCCTGCATGTATCAGTATGAATCATAAAGCATCATCTTTGATCAGTGTCAAATATCCATCATAACCAAGGAGCTAAAAAGTGCGTATTGTCTCATGGAATGTTAACGGTATCCGTGCCGTCATGAAAAAGGATTTTAAATTATCGCTGGACAGTATGAATACCGATGTGCTCTGCCTCCAGGAAACAAAGGCCCAGGATGATCAGGTAAGTGAGGCGCTATCTGAGATTGACGGTT